>CAYWGN010000127.1:0-14535 GCA_964457495.1 uncultured Desulfobacula sp. | reverse complement strand
CCTCTCTCAACCGTTAGCCAGGCAAAGATCCTGTTCCAACTCCTGGAAAGATAACCTCCTTGGCCATTGGACTGGTGGTTGACACCAAAGGAGTTCCAGGTGTTGGTAAATCCGAGGAATTCCCATCTCGGATGAAATTGAACCTATGCTTCGGGTTCATGGTTGGTCTCTCGGAACGGAGAGGATATATCGGAATTATACCCGTAGTAAGGTGACAATTTCACCGGTATTAGAGGACAATAAAAATGTAACCGCTTTTCGGATGTTATCATAAATGGTTCTCCCTTCTTTGACAGCCATTACAATTGTAGAAAAATTATCATCAGTCAAGATCAAATCACTGGCTTCTTTTGCCACATCCGTACCTGTTATCCCCATGGCGCAACCAATCTTCATGCCCGTCTGAGTGACAACCATTCTCCCTCGCCCCGCACTTACACGGGATGTGGCATATGCCATATTGTATCGATCGCCGATCGGCGGATTATCCTCTGAAATCACACGGGTGTGTTTATCGACAGGAACAGATTCCCCTGTCAATTGAGATTCTTCGATTTTCAAAACAGCCGTTTCAATCAGACGCCCGTCAGCTGGCACGACATCTCCCGAATTCAGCTGTACAATATCTCCTGTAACCAGATCGATAGAAGGTAGTTTGAGAAGAACACCTCCCCTTAAGACTTGTGCATATGGAATCTGCATTTTTTTCAATGCCTGCATTGACTTTTCAGCGTTATTTTCCTGCACAAACCCTAAGACACCATTTAAAAACACAATGGCCAAAATTATAAATCCATCAGCGGCCTCGTGTGCAAAAAAGCTTATGGCAGCAGCACCAATCAAAATAAAAATCATCGCATCATTAAACTGATTGATAAATCGTCTCCAAGACGGCATCGGTGACTCTTGCGCCAGAGCATTTGGACCATTTTCCTTCAGCCGCTGTTTGGCAACCAATGGATCAAGCCCAACGTGAGTCTCAACACCCAATTGCTCACAAACCGCTTTGTTCGTCATTTGATAAAACATCATTTCCTCTGTGGTTTTATGTTCCAGCACTACTGTCCAAAATAAATTAATTTTTTGATTTATAGGCGCTCAAAGCCCTATAAATCCTATATCGACTTTTGTTTTCAAAAACCAGGTTACCCTTTCGGCTTTACTACATTTTTATATCCCTTTTAAAGGTAATTGCATCTGCACAGGTCGCGGTATATCTGGTATGACATCAAAGGGCTTGTTTATCCACTCCCAAAGATCTTTATAAGTAAACAAATTCCATCTTAAAAAGGCGACCAGGTTGGATAGTGACCACTTGAATTTTGATTTGAGTTGAAGAAATTTTATCAACAGCATAGCAATCAATGCTGCCCAGATCTGAATATAGAGAGCATTCTCACTTGTTCCAACAAAGGTTTCTTGATTCTCAGGTTCTGTTTTATAACTTTAAAGAACAGCTCAATCTGCCAGCGGTCTTTGTAAATTGCAGAGATGGTTGTTGCACCAAAATCATGGTGGTTAGTCAATAAAATGCTTTCTCTTTGGTTTTCAGCATCCCATACAACAACTCTTCGTAGCGGAAAGGGGCAGTCTTTGCGAGCATAATACCCTTTGAATTTGATAGTTTCATCAGACAATATATTTCGTTTGAGAGGAAGCTCTCGTTTTGAAAGGACTTCATAGTTTGCATTTTCTTTTAACCGGGTAACAAAAAATATCTTTTGTGCTGTCCAGAAAGCAAAAAGCTTATAATCCGTATATCCTCGGTCCATAGTTAAAATAGATCCAGGGGCAAGTGGGAATTTCTTGGCAAATGTGGAATCATGATTCTTTCCATTGGATATATACGCATAGGAGGGAAGATAACCGTCATGATCCAATAACAGGTGGAGTTTTACCGCACCTTTGGTCCGGCGGAATTCTGTCCAGGGAAACAAATTAAGACATAATGAAATTGTTGTGCTGTCCAAAGAAAGAAGTTTGTTTTTGAATCTGAATTTATGCTTACCCGGAGACGCTTTCCGACAAAACTCAAATGTTTCATAGAACAAATCCCGATACATTTTCCAGGACCTGTTCTTATTGGCATATGAAAGCGTTGATTTGCCTGGTGCTGAGGATATCCCAAGATGTCGCAGTTTGCCAACACAACAAGCAAGTCCGCCACTGATTTCTCTGAGGCTTTTTGCCTGGGCAAGCTGACAAAACAGCATGGCAACAAACTGATCCCAGCTTTTAAAGCCTTTTGAGTACCTTTCTGTTTTATGCTTCATAACCAAATTCTTAAATTTATTACGATCAAAAAATGATATCAGTTGACTGAACAGGCTCGCATGTCGTATCATTTTTTAGGATTCTCCTTGTTTTTGGGTTGGTTTTTTGTTTGGCGATAATTAACCATGCCCCACAAGGAGAATTCCTACAACAATTTTTTATTTAAAATCCGTTTTTGGACAATAGTGATGTTACAGCAAAATTTAATATACATAGCCCATACCGTTTTTTTGCTTCAAACAGCCAAGACATCCAATTCTTTTTTATCTTTTCGGAATTTTAATAAAAATTTTCTCTTGTGGCATCTGTGCGTAATATGCCAGATACAATTTTGGATATAATGCCTATTCGCGCATGCCATTTTTCTTAATCCGCCGCCCAAGCTTAATGTAATTGTGTGGTTCTGTATATCATTCAAAATATGGTTATCTAACTGGATAACATGCTGAGATTAAAGATATCCAGCTTGGATAATTCCATAGACCTGATAGGATAATTTTTACCATTGTTTTTATCATCATGCAAGTTTTCAATTTGACTTAATTATAGAAAACTTTCAATATTTATGCCATAGCTGAATCATCTTTACAGAAGATAATCAGTAGCCAAAAATTTGCTTTTATGGTCCTGAACTATGCTTGTGATGATCTTTTTGTTTGAATCCGTGAGCTTTGAAGCAACCAGTGTTCGAATGGAAAATACACGCAAGGCGTCGGTTACTGAAAGTGTGCCTTCTGCAGAATCCTTTCGACCGGTGAAGGGGAAGGTGTCCGGCCCCCGCTGGCACTGGCTGTTGATATTGACCCGGCAGACCTGGTTCACCAAAGGATCAATTAAATGTGCCAGCTGGTCAGGGTCGGTTCCAAAAATGCTGACCTGCTGGCCGTAGTTTGAATGGATCATATACTCAATGGGCTCATCGATATTTTCAAAGGCCAGGATGGGAATCACCGGTCCGAACTGTTCGTCATGATACACTCGCATATTTGAATGAACTGGGTAGAGAACCGCCGGGAAAAAAAAGCTGGCGTTAATGGTTCCGCCAGAAGGGTTGACAATCTCGGCCCCCTTGGCAACCGCATCTGCTACCAGTTCTTTAAGGTAATCTGTCTTATTTGGTTCCGCCACCGGGGTTACAAAAACGCCTTGCTGCCAGGGCATCCCAAAAGATACGGCATTTACCGCAGCACTAAAGCGGTCAAGAAAATCATTGACAATGCCGGCTTCCAAAAAAATAATTTTAATTGCAGTGCACCGCTGGCCATTAAAGGAAAGGCTGCCCAGAACACATTCCTCTACTGCCTGGTCCACATCAGCACTGTTAAGGACAATGGCCGGATTTTTGGCCTCAAGACCCAGCACGCAGCGAAGCCGGTTGGGATGGGGATGTAATTTTTTTAGTGTATTTGCCGTTTTACTAGAGCCGATCAGCCCCAGGACGTTGATCTCACCGGAGGTCATCAGTGGGGGAATCAACTTTTTCCCCTCACCATAGATTATATTGATCACCCCTTTGGGGAAAATATCGCAAAAAGCCGCCAAAAGCGGTTCATATAAAAGTGACCCATGTTTTGGCGGTTTCAGGATCACAGTGTTTCCCATGACAAGGGCAGGTATCAAGGTCGTAAAGGTCTCATTCAACGGATAATTAAACGGTCCCATACACAGGACCACACCCAAGGGCGCACGGCGGATCTGGCCGATTATGCCTTCTTCAATGGTGAACCGCGAAGAGAGCCGATCCAAATCCTTCAACGCCTTAAGGGTATCGTTTATATATTGAATGGTCCGGTTAAATTCTGCATTTGAACTTTCAAACGATTTGCCGATCTCCCACATAAGGAAGGTCACCACGTGGTCTTTTGCCTCCTTCATCCGTGAAACAAACCGTTCCATATGTTCAATACGCTCGGCCACCGACATGGTGGGCCATACACCCCGGCCATGATCATATGCGGCAACCGCTCCATCAAGGGCATCCATCGCCTGGGCATGGGTCAAAAGCGGATACTCGCCAACGAAAACAGGCTTCAATCCGTCGTTATCCTCCACCAGGACCGGAGAGAGAACCGCTTGCCGCGGACCTTCCCAGAACCGGATCTCACCATTTACAAGGTAACTTGTCTGAATACAGGGGATAAGGTTTAGCAGGGCCTTTGGGATGTCTTCAACCCTGGGAAACACATGGTCGATCTTTTCCATTAAATTCATTTCGTTCTCCTTTAGATCCAGATCTCTTTTTATCAATCGTTGGTTTTCATGCGAATGCTCAACAACGGAATGGGGCACCGCCGAAACATTTTCTCGGCGGTGGAGCCTAAAAGAACGTCAGCCAAATCGGTCCGGCCTTTTGTTCCCATGACGAGAATGTCCGCCTTTTCTTCCTCGATTGCAGCCAGAATCTCCCGGAACGGGACGCCGGTCCTGAAAACCGTCCTGTATAAAGCCGGATCGCGCTTGGAGGCGGCAAGGACTTTTGCGATCTCTTCGGATCGATATTCCCTGGTTTCACTGACATATTTGCTAACGGTGATTTTATCAGTATGTTGTGTAACTTTTTTAATCATGTCCAGTTCCCGCTGGTTGATGACGTTGACGATAACCAGCTCAGCGCTCACGCTTTCGGCCATATCAGCACCATACTCGACCGCCTGGATCGAGTGGTTTGACAAATCGCAGGCCACAAGAATTTTGTTAACTTTTTTCATGATATTTCTCCTTTTATAGTTTTTTTTGTGATTCCAGGAATACTTTTCCCAGGCGATTTTTAGTTCTTACATCTTTTTACCCGGATCTTATTTGTCATACCCGCTTCCCCAACAGGGTTACCCGAAGTGACGACCGTAAGATCCCCTTTTGAAATTTCCTTGGAGGCAAGAGCATGACGGACGGCTATTTCGGTGACATCTTCCGTATCCGTTATTTCCTGAATCAACCGGGGATAAACACCACGGAACAGACAAAGGCGTCTTAAGGTCGACTGGCTTGGTGTATATGCGATTATCGGTTGCCTGGGTCTGAATCGGGAAATATGTCCGGCCGTCCAGCCGGATCGTGTGGGTGCCAGGATGGCTGCCACACTCAGGTGATCAGCCAATACACAGGTTGCATAGGTCACTGCGTCCGAAATTTCCTTTTCAGGCGTCATTTTAAGATATCGATCATGGGAGTAATTCTTTTCTGCTTCAGCAATAATACGAAGCATATAATGAAGGGCTTTTACAGGATAATTCCCGGTAGCAGTTTCTTCCGACAGCATGACGGCATCCGTTCCGTCCAGAACGGCATTTGCCACATCCGAAGCTTCGGCCCTGGTGGGTCGGGGTGCATCCACCATGGATCGCAGCATCTGGGTGGCTGTAATCACGGGCTTTCCAACAGCATTGGCTTTGCTTATCAATCGTTTCTGGATGCCGGGAACTTCCTCCAAAGGGATCTCCACTCCGAGATCACCCCGGGCCACCATGATTGCATCCGCTGCATTCAGGATATCCTCAAAATGATCAATCGCTTCATGGGTTTCAATTTTTGCGATGACCGGTGTGTCCTTGTTTTCTGAAGTAATGATTTTTTTTATTTTCTGGATGTCTTGAGCCGTTCTGACAAATGACAATGCAATATAATCCACGTCATGATCCAGACCAAAATGCAAATCTTCAAGGTCCTTTTTTGTCATTGAGGGTAGAAGGATCGTCCCCGTCGGCAGATTGATCCCTTTGTAAGAGGTCAAAAGGCCACCTGTCATAACTTCACAATGAATTTCAGATTTTTTTACAAATCGGACACGCAGTTCCAGAAAACCATCTGCAAGCATTATCCGATCACTGGCCTTCACTTGTTCACTCAAAAGCGGATAGGAAACAGAAATTCGATGTCTTGAGCCTTCCACAATCTGGGTTGTCAAAATAAAGTCCTGACCCGGTTCCAGTTTAAC
Organism: uncultured Desulfobacula sp.; assembly: GCA_964457495.1. GTDB lineage: Bacteria > Desulfobacterota > Desulfobacteria > Desulfobacterales > Desulfobacteraceae > Desulfobacula. Next base: position 8,327 of record CAYWGN010000127.1, on the reverse strand, counting down.
TCCCGGATCAGGCACATGCCCCAAACGTATTTTAGGCCCTCCCAGGTCCTGTAATATGGCAACCGGTTTTTCCAGATCTTTGCTCATTTTCCGAATGGTGAAAATTTTTTCTTCGTGTTCGCCATGCGTCCCGTGAGAAAAATTCAATCGGGCAATTCGCATGCCGCCTGCAATCAATTTGCGTATCATCCCGGGTGTGTCACATGCAGGACCGATGGTGCAGACGATTTTTGTTTTGGGTGTGGTAATGGTCATAAGATACACCTGTTGGTTTATTAGGATAAATCCTTAAAACAGTATTTTAAATATCCATCATATACATTAGTTAAAAAGGTCTCATTCCCCCGGGCGATCATATTTGACCTCAATTAAATACTGACGTACTGATTTTACCCAGAAGCCTCATGATGCTTTGTCTCCAAGATATATGACCAGGTTATGGTCGCTGGAGTCAGGATCCTTTTTGATGTTAAACTTAAGTTTTTTACCCAGAGCGAGCATATTCCTGTTCGCAGCTAAGGCAACCCCGTGAACCGATTTAAATCCTTGCTTTTTAGCAATAGTCAGGCATTTTTCCAGCAGGTTTGCACCAATGCCTGTTCCTTGCCAGGAATCCCCCACCAGAACGGCAAATTCTCCTGTTTTTCCATCCGGGTCGCCGATGATTCTGGCAACTCCCAGCATTCTGTCAGTTTGAGCGTCTTCATCCAGGGCAACCAGGGCAATTTCCCGATCATAATCGATCTGGGTGAACCTGGCCAGCATACTGGGCTTCAACTCTTTTAAATGCCCAAAAAAACGATAGTAAATCGTTGTGGGCGACAGCAACTTGAACAAGGCTGTAAAAAGCGGGGCGTCCTCAGGTTTGACGGGTCGGATAAAAACCCGGCGACCGTCTGCGCTGACCATATGGGATTCATTCTCCTCAGGGTATGGACCGATAACCAGGTGCAGGGAGGATGGAACACCTGTTGAAGAAATCAAGATACGGGCATCCACAGCCAAACACTTGCCGTCTTTGATCAGAACAGGATTCATGTCCAGCTCTTCAATTTGAGGAAAATCAATCAACAGTTGTGACAGCCTGACAATCATTTCTTCAAGCATTTCCATGTCAGCCGGCAGACGGTTCCGGTATCCTTGCAGCAGCCGGTAGACCTTGGTCTCCTGCATGAGTCGTCGGGCCAGCAGCCGGTTCATGGGTGGCAGGCCTAAAGCCCTGTCTTTTAACACTTCCGTGTATATGCCGCCCATGCCGAACAAAATGACCGGTCCGAAACTGGGGTCCCGTTTGGCACCCATTAAAATCTCAAAATCCGGGCTTGGACAATAGGGCTGGATCGTTACCCCTTCTATGCGGGCATCAGGCTTGTACCGGCGTGCAGATACCATGATTTGGTCAAAGGCATCGCACACATCTATATCACTTCTCAAATCCAGCCGGACACCGCCGGCATCGGTTTTGTGGGTGATATCAGGAGAAAGCAGTTTCATGACCAAAGGATATCCGAGCTTCTGTCCCAAATCGGAGGCTTGAGATTGTGTGGCTGCCGTCTTTGACTCCATAACAGGAAGACCATAGGCCAGCAGCACCTGTTTGGCATCAGATTCAGCCATGAACTCATTTTCCGGTGCTTTTGAAAAATAGGTTTTGGCCTTTTTCTGATCCACCTTAATGTGCCGGGTCAGTTTGGGTGGAATTTCCATAAGTAAATCCAGATTTTTCTTGTATTCCACCAGGTAGAGAAAGGCTCTTACTGCCCGTTCCAGCGTTTCATAGGTTGGAATGCCGGCTTGATTCAAATGATCTACCGCTGTCTGGATAGCTTTTCCTCCCATCCAGCAGGCAATTACCGGATACCGGTGCCCTTTCAAAATGGCAGCCAGGCTTTTGGCCACCCTGAGCGGGTCAGTAAGGGCCTGGGGGGCAAGGATCACCAGCACACCGTCCATGGCTTTTGATTTGAAGCAGATGTCAAGCGTATTGGAAAATCTTTCCGGTGATGCATCCCCAAGAATATCAATGGGATTGCCGTGACTCCAGAAAGGGGGCAGAAGGGTATTCAAGGATTCCAGGGTATCGACATCAAGGACAGCAGGATCGTGTCCATACCGTGCAAGGGCGTCGGTGGCCATGACACCGGGCCCGCCGCCGTTGGTGATAATAGCCAGTCTGGAGCCACTGGGCCGGGGTTGCTTGGCCATGAGTTCAGCGCAGTCAAACAATTCCTCTATGGTTTCCACTCGGACAATACCGGCGCGTTTGAACGCGGTATCATAAACTGCATCCTCGCCGGCCAATGCACCGGTGTGAGAAGCGGCAGCCTTTGCACCGGCCGCACTGGTTCCGGATTTTAGAACAATAATGGGTTTGATTCTGGAAACAGAACGGGCAGCACTCATGAATTTGCGGAAATTGGTTAAACTTTCAATGTACAGCAAAATACTTTTTACTGCAGGGTCATTTCCCAGATAATCGATCATATCTCCGAAATCGATATCCAGCATGGAACCAATGCTCACAAAATGGCTGAATCCAATGTTTTCTTTAAAAGCCAGATCTAGAATTGAAGAACAGATGGCCCCGCTCTGAGATACAAATGCCAGGTTTCCCGCATTGGGCATTTCAGAGGCAAAGCTGGCATTCAGGTCTACACCGGGACGGATAATCCCCATGCAATTGGGCCCCAGGATCCGAAGCCCGCCGGCAGAAGAGATCTTTCGTATCTTGTCTTCTATCTCTTTTCCCTTTTCACCGACTTCCTTTCCGCCAGCTGAAATAATAATAGCACCCCCCACCTTTTTTTCTACACACGCTGTTACGATATCGATAGTGCTGTGAATAGGTGTGGCAATAATGGCAAGATCTACCTTAGCATCAAGGTCATAAATCGATGGAACGCATTTTTGTCCATGCAGTGTCTTGTGTTTGGGATTCACCGGGAATAAACTTCCGGGAAACCCACCATCAATAAGATTCCTCATCAGCGCATTGCCGATGGTTCCAGGCTTTTCGCTGGCACCGACCACTGCGATCCGATGTGGATTAAAAATGCTTTTCAGGTTATATTGCCCCATTTATTTTTCCTCGTATAAATAGATAAGGATGGCATCATCAAAGTGCGCATCATGATAGTGGGCCTATTTGACCACTATTTCTCGGGGTTCGGCTTCAGGTTCTTTCAGCAGGGTCAGTGATAGAACCCCTTCCTTGAGAACTGCCTCAATATTACGGGTATCCACTGCATGAGAGACTTTAAAGCTGCGGGCATAATTACCAATGTTGTATTCAGTATATACTGGATTAAGTCCTTCATATGTCGAATAATCAATCCTGCCTTCTACCTCAAGCATGTTATTTTCCAACTTTACCCGCAGATCCTTTTTCTCTACTCCGGGCAGGTCCATCATAACGATAAGGCTTTCTTTATTTTCAATTATGTCTGTGGGTGGAATAAAAAAACGGCCTGCCACTATTCGTTCTTCTTTATGTTCTTTTTTTTCAAGGTCCTGAGTTTGTGTTTTTGTAACGATTTTCTTTTCAGACATGACATCCTCCTTGTTCATTCAAATTAATTGATAATAATTTTTTTGGGTTTATCCGCCTCTGCCCGTGGCAGGGTCACTTGTAACAGGCCGTTTTTGAATTCTGCTTTAATCAACCCTCCCTCAACACGGAAGGGCAATTTGATCGAACGGTCAAAGTTCAATCCTTTTCGCTCCAGACGATGGCAGCTGCAATCTTCGCCATACGCAATCTTTCGTGTTCCAGCCAGGCGCAGGACATCTTCCCGTACTTCAATTGTCAAGTCTTCTTTTTTCACTCCCGCCAGTTCAGCAGTCAACACAAGATCTCCATCCTTCTCAAATAAGTTAATAAACGGATAAACTCCCCTGCCGGTTATGCCGGCCTTGAAAAAATTTGTATCCCTGGCTTGCTCCACTGCTTTCTGGACGGCTACATCCAATCCACTTGATAAATTTTCAAACATGATACCTCCTCATTTAATTAAATTTTTTTTGACATTATATTCCTGAGTTTGTCTCCCAGGACTGTTTCCTGTACCGATAAAAGAGCTGCCGGTTCATCAAGAACACCTCTTTTATCAGACAGAATTTTTTGCACACGCTGATGGGCTTGTTCCATCATCCATGAAATCTCTTCGTTGATTCGTGCGGCTTTTGCTCAGCCTCATGATGTGTCCCCTTTTTATTTTTCCATTCTGATGTCAAGAATAAACTGCAAACAATATGCCAGGGTCATGGTATGGGGACGACTTGTTTTATACTATTGTTTTTTAAGGATAAACACAGGCAGATGTTTGATTTGTGAGAAGGGCGAAACAATTGAAAAAAGGGTCGCATTTGCTCAATAGGTCATATGATACCCAAAAAACCTCCGGCAGGTAAATTTATCTTAGATTCTGCCAAAAAGTTTGAACATGAAGTATATTCCACCTGAAACAAAGGCAGAACCTGAAACCGTCTATTCCTGTTGTGGATGGCAGCAGCATTGCCAGTTGATTCAACCAGTTGGGTATGGATGATTTCGGCCAAGAAAATCCGGACAAAAAGAGTGCCGGCATGGAGGAAAATAAAAGTATCATCATGGACATTTCTCTGGTTTTAAAAAAGCCGGAAATAGCTTGTGCCAGAAAGATAGATGCAAAAAGATAGGGAATGATAAATAAAATAAGATCCAAGGGATTTCCCCTTTGAGGGAAGTGATAAAATCGAAACAATATACCAAAAAGATATACCGCATGAACCATGTAGATTGAGAAGTACGCGAATGATTTGCCCAGTATAAGAGATATAATGCTGACAGACTGAGGATTGTTGTTTTCACCAAACCCCTTTTCCCTCCGGGTCCCTGATAGCAAACCGACACCAATAAGTAAGGTCTGCTGAAGCATCAGCACGAGAACAGCCGGTACAACATAGGTGGCATACCCCCCAGTAGGATTGAAGAGTGGAAATGATATCAGGGATAAGGGGTCTCGGGCTGAAAGGGCCTGCTCTTCCATGACACCTCGGGCCGTCATCCTTTTGACTTCTATACCTGCTGAAAATGTACCGACTGAATGATAAATACCCGATAAGACCTGCTTGTAAATTAAAAAATAGCTGGCATCTGAATAGACGGAAATGGATGCCTGTTCTCCTCGTAACACTTTATTCTCAAAATCATTCGGGATATAAACAATTCCACCAATGTCGCCTTTTAAAATAGAGACTTTTGCCTGATCAAAGGTATCATCCCTTGTTGCCACAAAAACCAACTCATTTGAATCCATCATTCTCGTTAATTTATGGCTAAGCTGAGAATGGTTCATGTCAACGACAGCAACGGGTATATCTTTTAACACTTCATTTGTGTATGGAAGAGGATAAAAAAACGGATAGATAATGATTGCACCAAAGAATACAAGCAGAATGCCAAAATCCGAAAAAATAGTGCGGTATTCATTCATCCATACCTGGAAAAGAGTTTTCATGACTTTCCCCAGTATCTTTGATCATTTAATATTTTTCCCATCCTGAAGCAGGAAAGGGTAAATCCCCCAAGAATGAAAAAGGAAAGAATACACAGATCCGGTAAACTGACAGAGACGGGTGAACCTTTCATGGACTGATCAACAAAAATTCTAATATAATATGTCAATGGCAACATACTGCTCCAAATTTTGGCAAACAATACCATCCCCATGGCAGGAAACGTAACTCCGCTAAAGGCAAAGGCTGTGGCTGAATAAAAGCCGGCCATACTTAGAGCCATCCTTAAATTAGCGGTTACAGAGATGATAAGAACACCAATGGCCTGATATCCTCTTGTCTCGCACCCTGGATTGCCATGTCGTAACCTGCCTTTGCGGCTTCTGTAGTTCTCTGGGCAACAATATATTGTGCCTGTGCTTCGTCCATTTGTTGAGCAGGGAGAACCCCATCTTTATAAAGGCTATCCACCCTTTTATGTGTTTTTTGTGCTAACTCTTCACCGGCTTTTGCTTTTAACCACATATTTTTGGCAGATATAATTTCTTCCTTGCGCGCACCTTTGTCTGCCTTTGTTTTTTGAGCAGTCGCTGCTTTTTCTACAGCCTTTGCCTGTTTCAATTTTGCGTCAATCTCCGGACTTTCAATGCTGACAAGAAGCTGGCCTTTTTCAACAAGATTACCTTCTTTTACATAAAGCCTCCCAACCCTTCCTGCTATTTTTGCTGAAACTCTTATCTGGGTAGCTTCTACTTCACCTTGAACAATCAGAGGCTCCGGAGAAATAATGAGATATCCGGCTATGGTGTATATTCCGATCATCAGCAATATGAATAAAAACAACATAAGTTTATTTGAAACCATTTTCAAAACTGAACCTCCACATCATTATAATTTTGATACCTCTCATATTGTCCACTCATGCCGCAAACTTCAAGAAGTTTCGCCAGTGCGACGTCAAACTCATAAACAGCATTTAATTTTTCAATTTTTACCTTGGAAAGTGCAAGCTGGGCATCCACAACACTGAGAGAAGTTGCCATACCAGCATTGAAAGCCCGTTTGCGAACCCTGACATTTTCATTCGCAAATTCCATGGACGTTCTCAATGCTTCAAACTGTTCAATTTCCATCATAAGTTCATTGTGGATTTTTTCTACAAGAGTCTCAATGTCTCGTTTTGTCTTTGCTTCAATGTATCGAACCTGTTCAGTGAGTTTTTTAGCTGCCATAATTTTATGGGTATTTGAAAAGCCTTCAAAAATTGGTAAATTCACACCCACCCCTGCTGCCCATTCCGGCTCAAGCAGTGTCAGATCATCTTGATACAGCTCATATGTTCCAAATAAATAGACTTTTGGCATGTGTGAACTTTTTTGTGCTTCAACGCCTTGAATGGCCTGTTCTTTTTTTGCCTCAATCTTCTTCAGTAAATGATTATTTTTTCTGGCATCTTCAATATATTCTTCAAGGGATTTTATTTTCTGGGTAAGGAAAAGATTAGAAACAGGTGTTATTGTCTCCTTGGAGGATAACGTATTTTTCAATCCTGCCTGAACAATTTGGGTTTTTCTTACGGATTTCTTGTATTGTCTTAAAGCTTCAGCATACGCCACTTCCGCATGAAGCCGCTCAGAATTTGAAAGAATCCCACTCTTTTCAAGTTTTTTGGCCTGATTAAGATGCTGTTCAATTCCATCAAGTACCTGTTTATAAACTTTTACAGCCTCTATAGAAAGGATATATCCATAGTATCGTTCAGCCAGTTCGGTTGTAAGAATTGATTTTGTATAAAACAGTTGTTCCTTATTTTCAATGACATATGCAGCTGCAGCTTTATTTGCAGCTATAATTTTCCCACCGGTAAAAATCATCCATGAAAAATTAATATCGGCGTTTGAAAATTGAGAACTCTGAACCTTTGATTCGAAAGACGGCAATATTGAGGGATTTATGCCGTGTAGTGTTCCAATCACAGTCCGGATCTCATTAAGATCAATTGTAATTTCATCATCAATATATGTATGTTTCCCATCCATCCAAAGTTTTGGAAAATAGAGCCCTTGAGCAGCCTTTTTTTCGTACTCACTTTTATCAACTCCGGATTTTGAAGCCTTTAAAGACTCATTCACGCTATACATTCTTTCAAGGGCCTGATTAAAAGACAATTCCTCTGCCATTATATTCGAGCAATTAAAACCAGATACAAGAATAAAAAAAAATGCAAATAGTAGTATTTTTTTTTGTGTCTTATCCCATTAGTTTTTAAATACATGTTTTTCCTTATAACCTGTGTTTATAATGTGTTAAATCTCGTTTAAATATGAGGCAGATAGTTTTATTGTCAATAAAGAGACCCTTCTCCAGATGGATAGATGCTTTGTTCAAGAGGCCTTTTAATAAAGATTCAAAAGCGTATCATTTCATAGAAATCCCGACTTTAAAATATTTTTATTTTTTAATCTGCTGTATTATCCTTTTTGGGAGGACGGGTGCCACCACCTGACAATGATAAGAATCTGTTTTTCCAGTCTTTTTTTCCGATGAGAGAGGTAACCTCTATGGTTTTTTAGCTGTACCCAAAAAATCAATTCAAGAAGTTCTCTTTTGTTGTAATTTTTTATCGGCAGAACAATTTCCATTAAGTCTCTAATTTCCTGAATGATCTGATCCCAACTCAAGTAGTTCGTTTTTCTTGCCGTAATTGTAAATACTTTGCTTTTGCATGATATGTGCTGCAATTGTTAAAAGTATTGCGTGTTGAAAAGAATACTGTCATTATCTTTAGAAAAATTCAAGTTAGTGGTGATAAAGAACATATTGTTTATATA
>CAYWGN010000126.1:0-14577 GCA_964457495.1 uncultured Desulfobacula sp. | reverse complement strand
TTGTATATGGGCAACTTTTCGCCCAAACACGGGGTTTTCGGTCAGGCACTACTTAAAGCATTGCAAGGGAGTTCTTTAGCATACAAACCAGCACGATCATATATTAACGCCTCCAAAGCCATTCTTAACTCGAGAGATGCGTATTTAAGGTAATTGTCACTTCCATTATCAATTAAATCTTTTGCCCTTTTTAGAGCATTTTTGGCACATTCTCTATAATTCATTGTTTTTTAGAGCCCGATTTAATTATTTTTATAAGGTTAACAAAAAGTTATCTGACCTATTTATTTTGCAAATTTGAATGATACTCGACCAGATAGATATAAAGGTGAAAGGAACCCTCTTCATAATACCTATTTAACAATTACAGATTTTATTTTAATAAATCAAGCGAAAATAACAATTAATATAGCAATGATATTGGAATGTAAGGATCTGATTCTTTTATGTTTTTATACCAATATTCTGCGATCAGGTCGGCGGATAAGTCAGGGTCATATTTAACCTTACCACACAAGCTGCACTGCACGTGATCAGTGTTGAGCAGTCCATGTCTGTGGTGGCATTTTGTTTGCTGGATTTTTAATTTAATCCAGTTTGTGAGTTGATTTTTCATGATCCTCCAAAATCTTATCTATATATATTAAAGAGTTGAATTTGGGGAAATGTCTTTGATTAATGTTGGCAGGAAATAAAGTTTAACGCAAAGCTCACTCGTAGCCAGGCCGTTTCGGCTGTCAACGTGGAACGGGTGGTGGACGTCACAGTCCCTTCTTGATGTTTTCTAAAGCATCTGTAACGCCTAAAATATCATATCTTTCTTTGTATATATTCCGTAAAAGAGATAATGAACATACTCCAATTTGCGCAGTAGTTTTCAATACGAATGCTAATGCTAATGCTAATTGATCAGAGTTACCTTCCAAATATGCCACCTTAAATTGTACTTGTTTTTCGCCCTTTTTTATATGGAGAGTTTGCATTAAAGCTAATTCATTTGGATGAGCGCCATAATCAATCGTTCTATTGTATAGGGTCCTTGCTACCGAACCTTCTTGCTCATTTATTTCCTGAGCTAAAGTAAGAATAGCACCTATTTTAAACTCATCCCGCACCTTTTGTTTGTGCTTGTTGCTATCATGCCTACGAAGCCATGTTTCTCGGGAATCGGGGTTTCTTGCCAGGTACAATCCATATAAGGCATTTTCTAAACATGACCGAAGTAACGCATAACACTCAGGAATTTGCCCACTCCAGCTCAATCGACAAGATGCCAAATAATTTGAATGTGCCCGCAAAACAAAGAATCCTGCGAACCAATCATGTGAATGATTAAGCCCATCAATTACAGTTCTATAAAGGGTATCAATATCTGTTAATCTTTGAACATCACCCTTGAGATTAGCAAAGGTTGCAAACTCATTTATTTTTGCAGCATCAAAAAACTTTGTAATCTCGTTAATATCCCATCCCTCTGGAGGTTTTGGTAATGCCATATACATATCCTATTGAGGTTTAATTATTAATTATCAAGTGTATTTTCTTCCCTGGTACTAAATCAAACAAATTCAGCCTGGCTAAGACGGAAATCCGATGAAATAATTCGTATCAATCTTTTTAAAGCCTGTAAAGGTATTTCAAAAATCACCTTTTGTGAAAATATAATTGAAACTGGAAGGATCTGCCAAAATGCTCTATATTGGAGAGTAACTGGATTTTTCAAAAAAATATCTGGTGATTCGGAAAATGCGATCTATATCAAATGGAATACGAAAAGATAGCTTCTGACACTGCTTTTGGTTCATATAGATTGACATCAAAATCTGTGGTCTTACCCGCCGCATTATTCTTGTTGAAAAACGAAATATTATCCTTTGGATAACAATACCCAGTGGAAGATTCAAGCAAAAATTTCACCCATTTTTATCAAAAAATTAACATCCCCATCAACCTTATATTTTTGCTCCATAAACATCTGTGGGCCATCTGCTTTTTTTGTGACAATATCCATCCAGAGTTCAAAAGGGGTGACGATTGTAATATTTGGTTCTGCAGCAGATCCCGGGCTGCAATGTATTTCACCATTATTAATCGTAAAATAGCAGCCCCCTTCCTGCTCACCTGAAAAAACGAATTGGTAACATCCTTTAAATCCTTGTGATTTTTCTGGATTAAACCCTTCTTTCATGAGTACCAAAAAGGATTCCAGGGAGTCTGGTCGCGGCACCAGTCCAAGCTTTTTAAATTCTTTAGGAGTTACACCTTCGTCAATGCAGGTTTGCCAATAAATATTTACAAGGGCAGACGTGGTTTTAATATCTATGGCAGGTGTATTGATTGTTTTCATTGTTCCTGCAGATATAGTTTTGTCTTTGATCAACTCCCTTCCGCTTTGGGTTACGGCATCTAAGATAGACTTGACTATCGGATCGCTGAGTTTTCGGGCCAGGTTTTCCGCACCAGGAATATAAATCTCTGCTTTTAGCCTCTTTCCATATAGATAATTCATATAAGCGCTTAACTGCTCAAACACTGAATACTCGGGAAAACCGGCAACAGAGAGCGAAACCACTGGAGGCGGCTCCTGGCGCAGTGGATGTCGTGTTATACCGTTTTTCAACTCAAAGAAGGGTTGTACAAAGGGCAGAGTGCGTTCAATAAAGGTTTTCAGATTTGCATTTACTGTATAGTGAAACAAAGGCGTTGCCATGATACAAAGATCGCTGGCCATGTATTTAGGAAAGATCTCCTTGCTCATATCATCCCGGTGCACACAGTTACCAGGTGTTTTAGTCCAACAGGTAAAACATCCGACACAATAATTGATCTTCTTTTTGAAAATATTAACGACCTCAACCTCGGCACCTTCCTCCTTCATCCCTTTAATCAATTGATTCAAAATCAATTCTGTTTTGCTCTGCCCTCCAACCCGTGCACTGGAATTAATTGCAATTACTTTCATGGTAAGCTCCTTTTAATTAATAAACATTCACAAAAATTCTTTATGAAATTTCCAAACGATGAGCAAGTTAATGAGCAGAACTGGGTATCATGTAATTTGGAAAGTTATCTGACCAGCAACGATAAAAGAAATGATCTGTAAATCAGTATCAATGTTTCGAGTTTGTGTAAAGAAATATTCAATTATATATCCAAAAGTAAAGTCAAAAGAAACAAAGTCCCATTATGCTATATTGGAGATTTTGTTATGAGACTTGGAAGAATTTTTTTTAAATATATAAAATTAATTTTGATATTTTATTTGGTTGAATGGTTTCAATCCTTGCTTTTCTGGATATGGAATTCTGATGATAACCTGAATAAAAGGATTGCTTGTTTTTTATGATTTGATAGCTTGAAAAAACTATTATGATCAAGTAAAGTTTTCTTGAAAATTTTTTTGGCCGTGGGGCTGAAAATATCCATAAAAAAAATGAATTACCCCGCCGCAAGCGGGCGGGGTATCGACAAAGGATTCAACCAATTTTAACGTTGCAAGCAACGGGGTATTAGACCCAACGCTTCGCAATAAAAACTTATTTATTCAGGATAATAAAAATGACTATTCGCGATAAAGTCGCTACCTCAGATATTATATTTGATGAGTCTATCTATCCCAGAGAAAAGATTGATCATAAGCGTGTCAGCATTTTTGCTGAAAATTTAAGGGAAAACGTTAAATTTGACCCCATTGTAGTGCAAATCCATCCCCGAAAAAAAGGCAAATACCGGATCTTGGATGGCGTGCATAGATGGAATGCCCATAAAGAAGCTGGTTTAACAGATATTCAAGTAATTATTATAGATTTAGAAGGAATGGAGCCTTTGCTTTATGCCGCTAAAATGGCAATTGGACCAAAGCAGCTAACGGAAAATGAAACCAGATCTACTGCAAGACGCGCTTTTCAAAACAATCCCAGATTAACCTCATCTGAAATCGGCAGGCTCATTGGCAGATCCCGGCAGGCAATTGACAATTATATTGCCGATTTAAGAGCGGTTCGACAAATTAAACTTGATCTAAAAATCTGGCAGATGAACCGATTAGGAATCCCTCAAGAAAGAATTGCCAGGCGTTTGGGGGAAACCCGAGATATTATCCGGAGCCATTTGGGGGAAATGCCAATATTGGCAAAATCCCCAATTCCCGATTTATCCCTTGGATTAACCATTCCCCAGGTGGCAGCCAAGCATGGGTGGAGTGAACCCATGCTGTGGTCCCTGGCTTTAGAGGGGCAGAATGATCAAACCCGTTTTAAAAAACTGGGATGGGGGTTGCGCACTTGGGATTTATGGAACTTTAATGATTGCGATCTCCGGTTTGGAGATGACTGGCCAGGCCGTATTCCCGCCCAGATGATCGGACACATTCTTTTTTATTTTTCCAATCCTGATGACTTGATTTTTGATCCCATGGCAGGAGGCGGCGTAACGGCAGATACCTGCATGGCTTTAGGCAGAAGATGCTGGAGCCTTGATATGGAAGACCGAACAGATAAACGCCCTGAAATTGAACCCTATTTCTGGGATATGAAACGTACAAACTGGGAAGATACTATCCTGAAGGGGAAGGAAAAACCTGACCTGATTATTTTTGATCCCCCCTATTTTAATAAAAAAGCTGCCAGCTATGGGGAAAACAGCATTTCCCGGCTGTCCCGTCATGAATATTTACAATTTCTGAATAATTTTTTTAATTTTTTAAAACAAAGCACAAGGAAAACCACAAGGCTTGCCTTTATCAATTCTGACTGGCGGGATTTTCAAAGTTGTCCTGCTTTAAATGAAGAGGCTCAAAACGCAATCCTGCTGACGGATTATTATAAAATATTGGAGCGGTCAGGTTGGGAATTGACCCATATCATCCAGGCGCCATTGTCTTCGGAACGGTTTAATGCGATTACAGTCAGCGCCATGCAGGAGAAAAAAATTCTGGGCGTTACCAGCCGGTACATCCTTATGCTGAAACAAAAAAAATGAAAAAAGATTTTATAGCTGTATTCGCATATGCAACTGGTTTGGTAGAAGAAGAGCAAACTTTTCTTTCGCTTTTTCCTTGTCCTTTTTCTAAGTCTTTTTCTTTTTGGAAATATTTATTTCTGGATTGATAAAAACGGAACCAAACATTTTACCAAAATTTCTCCGCCAAAAAATAAAACATTTGAAGAACAAAAAAAAGCCGGGCTGACAGAAGTGTATAAGGGTAGGCGCCCTGCAAATCTTGACTACCGTATTTATAATAGTCGTTTGAGAAGATAAAAAAATGCAGGTATGTTTTTTATATATTATATACAGGAATGAGGAAGAATAGCTTATGATGCTGGTTTTGGCTCATATAATGTAATATGAATTCAGACTGTGTGGATGGAAATACAATAAAAAACAGGGCCATTTCTGACCCTGCTGTTATCCTGTCTGATAAAGTTATTTTACCGTGTAACTATCAAGCACCCAGAGAGCTTTGCCGTATTGGTTATCGAAGAATTTGAAGTTTGCTTCTAAATTTTTATCACCCGTCTTAAGTTGTAAAATTGCATTCGGTATTTTAAATGAATAGTCTGATTCTATAGTGATTGTTGTGCCTGCAGATGTGGTTGTTCCCCAATCGTCTAATTCCCAAAGGAGTAGTTTCCCTTCTGGATCTTCGAAATATTTAAAACTTACCCACAACTCCTGGGATTTTAATGAATTACCCCGCCGCAAGCGGGCGGGGTATCGACAAAGGATTCAACCAATTTTAACGTTGCAAGCAACGGGGTATTAGACCCAACGCTTCGCAATAATGCTTTAGGAATTATAAAAGAAAGGTCAGATTTGATCGTCAAAAAAGCATCTCCGTTTAATATTGGTAGTAAAGATACTATGTAATCAATGGCCTTTTCGTCTTTTAAGATAGAACTATGTGCACCCCATTCACCCCATTCCCCAGGAAGGAGCATCGCTAATGCCGAGTCTACCTCTATAACTTCCCTCGCCCATTCCACAGCTCCATCTAAAGTTTTATATGCTTTTGAGTCTTTTATCTCTGATGAAAATATCACCCTATAAGGTGATAATTGATCAAGCCCCATTTGAGTTCCAATTCCTACTGTACCATCTCCAGAATCATAAACACCTTCAGGAAAATAATCTGACCAAGGCCAGTTATCATTCAAATCGTCAGAATATCCTAAATGGTAAACTAATATGTTATCGTACTTTGAATTTGTTTTAGGTTCAGAATTTAATTCTGTAATTGCTTTACTGTTTGTTGCTAGATTCATTCCTGCATTTTGCCCTTTGGAAGTATATAATATTCCCCCTAAGGATAAGGATGCTCCCAGATGTGGTGTGTCAATCGTCATTAATGCCTTAATATTTTGAGAACTTTTATTTTGGATATAGGCTCTTGCAGCCAAACCTCCCATGGAGTGTCCGATTAAAATAAAATTAGAAACTCCAGTTACTTCTTTTATATCATCAATAGCTGCCTTTAATTCAAGCCCTTGGGCATCAAAGCTCAATTGTTTATTGTTTGAAAAATTGATTGCAAATACTCTATTATCATGAAATTTTTGTTTTTTAATACTATCTTCTTCAATAATTGAATTTTCACTATCTGATTTCCACAATATTTTTGATACATAAAAATCTAACATATCAAGTCCATAAGTGAAACTGGAAACCTGATTGCCCACATTGCCAAGATTTCTAAAACTGGCTTGATCGTTTATCTCATCTAAAGAATTACATGGAACTGGAAGATCAAAAAAAGTACTTCCATCCATGCAAAAAGCATAGTCATAAATGCTATGTTCGATAGCAATTTCAACATAGCTGCTGAAAAATTTATTAATGCCGTTAGATTGATTTACGTATTTTGCGATTTCTGGAGCCATTTTATCCCATGTCGATGAACCACTATTCAACCCATGTATTAAAACAATATTCGTATCTGAAAAAGTTGTTGTTGATCCTGCTAAATCGCTGCCGTCACAGTCTTGGTCAATTGTGTCATCAGGGATTTCAGTGGCACCCGGGTGGATGGTTGCATCTGTATCATCACAATCGGTGTTGTCCAAGACATAACCAACAGGTTGAGATATTGAATTAGTTGAATTGGATGAATTGGATGAATCTCCATATCCATCACTATCGTTGTCGGAGTACCATGTTTTGGATACTTCCAAGTCGCTACCATCACAGTCCTGATCAATACCGTCTCCGGCTATTTCTGTTGCACCTGGATGAATACTCGAATCAGAGTCATCACAATCGGTGCTGTCCACCACATAACCATATGGCTGAGAAGATGCACTCATGCTTACATTGGAATTACCATATCCGTCACTATCATAATCTTGGTACCAGGTTTGACTGGCATTAGTTGCCGCAGATTGAATTATGGTATATGTTTTTCCTGCTATTGTGACCGAGCCACTCCTGGCATTGCCCGTATTGACAGTTGCCGTTATTGTGACTGTCTGGCTGCCTGTTCCACTTGTCGGTGACAGGCTTACCCAGGAAAGACTTTCAGATGTTGTCCAAGCACAGGTTGAGCTTGATGCCGTAACCGCAACAGAGCTGGTTCCACCGCTGTAGGTAAAACTGCCACTGGAAGGCGAAATGCTGTAGGTGCAGGGTGCAGCCTGACTGAAGTTCAGTGTAAAAGTAATAATACCGCCCCCATTCAAGGTCAGAGAACTTGAAGAAGCTATGCTTGCAAACGTTGAGTTAGCAGGGCCACCAGAGACATATGCCAAGGTATAACTTCCTTGCGGTCTGTCCTGGAAATCAGCTGGAGCTGTATTGCCGCTAAAGTTTTGAACTCCGGAAATAGAATAAATTACAGATCCAGACCATGGAGCCCCATCCAAAGTGGCATTAACTTGAATAGCTCCTGTAGTCGGAGATGGAATTAAACCCGTTCCGCTGAGGTTAACGGAATTGATATTCTGGTTAGCATTACTACTGATTACTGCTGTCCTGGAGAATGAACCAGAATTAGATGGACAAAACTCTACATCAATAGTTGCTGCCTGGCCATTTGAAAGTGAAAAACTGCTGTTTGATGTAATTTTGAATGGATCATTTTGGCTTATTGTCACGCTCCCTGATGCATTACCTGTATTTGAAACATGCTGGATAGCAAATTGAGCTGAACTGCATGAACCCACCTGAACACTTCCAAAATTTAATGAAGAGGGACCAATAGTTATCTGAGGTGAAGTAATACAGTTAGGCGCTGTTAATGCTACTGTATTTGAGTCCAGATAACCGGCTGAGTTTGATGCACGAATGTAATAAGTATATGTTGTTCCAGAAATAACAGACGTATTTTTATAGGTTAAACTTGTAAACGCATTATCATAAAATGCTCCATTACGATAAACATTGTAGCTGGTAGCTCCTGAAGATGATCCCCAAGAAAGGTCAATTTGTGGATTGGTACTGTTACAAGATGTAGAAGGTTGGTTAAGGGTGAAACTGGCTGGTGTGGTAGCGCTATCACAAATATTGCTCGGGATACTAATGGAAATGGTATTTGAGTTTTGGGATCCTGAACTATTGTGTGCTTTTATATAATACGTATAGCTCTGGCCAGCAACGAGGTTTGCACTGTTATAAAAGGTGTTGCCGGGATTACTGGAAGCATACAAAGAACCATTACGATAAACATCATAGTAACTAGCATTTTGGGATGTGGTCCAATTGAGACGGACAGCAGGAGATGGGCCAGGAGGATTTGTATCACAAACAGGTGTTTCATAGCTCAGGCTGAAAGTTCCGGGGATAACTGTCAAATAGTTTTGAACAGAATATCCAGTCAATCCATTATCCCAGCCTATGTACCACCAAGTATAACTGTCTCCTGAATATGACCCATTAATGATTTTACCGGCACCTCCAGCTGGAATTACCCCTATGCTATTACATGCAAGAAAAGGGCAGCCTCTCACATTAAGATTATCTGTAGTTTGAACATTATTCCCAATCTGAAACGCGTATGCAGAGGTAATAAAGAAAAGTTGAAAGGAGACTAAAATCAAAGCCAAAACAGTATAGCAGCCGAATAACATTTTTTGGCTTTTGGTATTCAGTGCTTCTAAAAGAAGTTTAGGCATAATGTTTATTTGAGGCATATAATCTACAATTGACTTCTTTTTGCCTAAATTGCATATACGATTCATAATACATCTCCCCCTTTTTCAACTTTAACCTCTATGCTCTTTCGTTGGGCTCTATTTTTTATTGAAAGTACTGATCCCTGCTTTTCCATTAATATAACATTTATGGATTACTGTACTTCAAAGTCAAAAATCGTAAAATCTTGAGGTGTCTGATCCCCCATTGAGTCATAGCCTAATCCATTGCCGTTTTTTATCGAACCCTAAGGATCAACAATCAATGACCCTATACTGCATACTGTGCCTTGAGAAGTTCCAGTATTACATACTTCAATTGTATATATGCCAGGCGATGGGATTAATGACCCGTTTATATATAGCTGCAACTGGGAGTACCCCTGACCCAAAATAGACACAGGTGTTTCACTTCCGTTTATTTTAGCGTAGGTACTGGAGACATAGGTGCTATTTGTATAAGAAATGTTATTCACAAAGCCATTTCCATTTATTATTATATTATTCCCATAATATGGTGTGCAGTTGAGGTCTGCCTTACAGGTTCCGGTTATAGAGTTGATTACAGGAACTGGGTTGAAGACTTTGAATGTTACTTTATTACTTTTTTCTCCGTCCCAATAATTGGGGCCTATGTTTAATACTTGTAAATAATATTCTCCAGGTTGATGGAAAGGGAAAGGTTGAGATAGACCACCACTGTTAGTAACTTGTATAGTAAGAGTTGAACTATCCACAAAAATTGTAGAACTTGGTGTACTAGGCGGATCTAATAAACCCAATAACACCACAGAGTTTGAACTAAAATTGTTACCTGTTATCGTCAATGTAAAATCACCATCACCGACGATTACGCTTTGAGGAGAAATCGAAATAATCTCACTAATAACCGGCGGTGTTACCGAACTTTTTGTCTGAAAATAGTAATAGGATGAATAAATGCTACATCCAGAGCTGTTACAGGCTTGGACATTCCACTGATATTTATGGCCAGCGGTCAGGCTTGATGCCGTATAAGACGTAGAGGTATAGCCATCCACATCAACAACCAGGCTATTAGTATCTAAATCCCGTAACCTAAAATTATACGATGTTGCCCCTGGCACGCTATTACATATCAATGTTGGCGTTAAGTCAGTTATCTCAGGGCCTGGTGAGGCGCTTGTGCCGGGTGAACTCAGAGAGGGAGTTGATGGCGGTGTTACCGAACTTTTTGTCTGAAAATAGTAATAGGATGAATAAATGCTACATCCAGAGCTGTTACAGGCTTGGACATTCCACTGATATTTATGGCCAGCGGTCAGGCTTGATGCCGTATAAGACGTAGAGGTATAGCCATCCACATCAACAACCAGGCTATTAGTATCTAAATCCCGTAACCTAAAATTA
This sequence comes from uncultured Desulfobacula sp., assembly GCA_964457495.1. Taxonomy (GTDB): domain Bacteria; phylum Desulfobacterota; class Desulfobacteria; order Desulfobacterales; family Desulfobacteraceae; genus Desulfobacula. The sequence goes on along the minus strand of CAYWGN010000126.1, from coordinate 4,066 downwards.
TACGATGTTGCCCCTGGCACGCTATTACATATCAATGTTGGCGTTAAGTCAGTTATCTCAGGGCCTGGTGAGGCGCTTGTGCCGGGTGAACTCAGAGAGGGAGAAGTGAGTGTGGGGGAAGAGGGAAGGGGGTAGTAATCTACATATTCATCTGCAGTTACATATCCTTTGTAATTAGGAAGGATGCTGTCAAGAAATTTCAAACTTTTTTTACGAACACCTGGTTCGGTAAGATGGGTGCTTAAGTGTAGTGCTGAAATTAAATTTTGATCACCATCCACAATTCCCATATGCCCTACTTCATTGTCATCTTTATCTTTATAGGGATAAAAAACTACTGAACCAAAAGGGGGATTAGAGTCTTTTTTTATCAACATCAACGAATCGTAATACTGGAAAAATTCATCAGCAGAACCGAAGACAGCATCCTTCCCGAAACACTCTCTAACAAATCGAGCGCAATATGGTGTTTTATCATCTGCCCATATTTGGTTAGGTCTATCAACGCCATTCCAAACAGTATTCCCTGCTATTTTGCCAATATTGTTGATTGCATTTTGAACAGCTTGGTTGGCATTATTATCACTGTAATATTTTTCAAAATCAAATATTGTAAAATCTGACGGTGTCAGATTTCCGTTAGAATCATACCCAAGGACTGTCCAATACCATGTGCCGGGTGGCATTGTCTGCCATGTTGAGTCACTCATTGGGAACAAGTTCAAGGTAAGATTACCTTGGGTAATAACACTATCAAATCCCAAAGAACCCACATGGGCAAGTATCAGTGTGTAGTTGCTGGCCCCCTGATAAGCATCCCATTTGAATACCAAGGAAGAATCTGTCTGGTTCAATTCTTCACCAAGGGTAGGACTGGTCATTGTGATGGAATTACTGGCAATGAATTTAAGACTGTTAATATATTTTGAGGCCACAGATCCTTCAAAGCTTGAACCAACCAATGATCCTGCACTGTCATATGCTTCAACACCCCATTTAATACTATATAATGACAGAACGTCCCAAGTTGCTTGGTCAAGAGATAAATCATAAACCATTCCAATAAAGGTTTCCGAAAATCCAGCGGTTGCTGACTGTACGCTTACCAGGGGTATAAGTTCAACAGGTATTGAAAATGTCAGATTATTAAGGATATCATTTAGTTCGAGATGGAGTATATATTTTGTAGCGTCTGTTATTTTACTAAACGAAAATATTACAGTACCACTTGTAGCACCATAACTCAGTGTTTCATTCGGACTCGGAGATAACAGGAATATTTCATCTGTTACCGTTGGAGTTGTTGACTGCAAATCACTACCATCACAATCTTGGTCAATACCATCTCCGGCTATTTCTGTGGCGCCAAGATGTATACTGGCATCGTTGTCGTTGCAATCGGTGTTGTCTGCAATGTATCCATATGGCTGAGAAGATGACGTTTCAGAGTTGGCTGAATTGCCATATCCATCACCATCAGAATCGTAGTACCAAATATCCGAATCAATGTCCCCGTTTTTCACCGAGAACGCCGGTGCATACCTCATAATACCATCATTATAATAATCACCTGACAATAATGACCATGTAGTGCCGCTATATTCCCATACGCCGTCCGTGACTGTGCCTGCCGAATTATTATAGACACCGGTAGACATCATCCAACCATTAACGTAACCGGGAGTTCCTAACGTTCCGGAGTAACCGGGTACGATACCTACCAAGTAATATGTACCGGCAGGAAGAGTCTTATTGACATTAATTATCTGTGTGCTCACGCTATCCAAAGGGGTCGTTAGGGCTGCACTAGCGAAGGTTGTGAAAGGGCTGGTTAGTGAATTCTGAAGTGAAAAGTTAAAGATAGTAACGCTTGTATCACTTGGTGTATGCAGCGCGACACCGATCGTTGAGACATACTCGCTGCTTGTAAGCGTGAATGAGGCTGCCATGCTATTAGGTGTATACATTCCATAATAGGAAGAACCGGGGCTGGGTGCTTCAACCAGAATTTGGTCGGCACGGGCATGCTGTGAAAAAACCGCTGCTCCCATGAGTAACAGGGCGAGACACAGAGTTATTACATAAATCGGGCTTTTATGTCGTTTCATATCTACACCTCCAATTTAAATTTATGAGAAAGATCACTTGCGTATGTGATATTCCCTATATTTCCAGAAATATTTCCTATTAAATAACTTTCTCCTTTACCAGGCATGTATGTTACTCCAATCATTACAGATCCATTAATATGTACTGAAAGGAAATAGCCCTGCCCCCCCCCTAAAAAAAAAATTGCCAAATGCCTTCAGCATCATAAGCGTAGCAAATTGGTGTAGTTACAAAAATAAGAAATGTGATAATTAATAAGTATGGTAATTTTTTCTTAGCTTTGTGATTTTCCGTCCCTGCTTCTCAATAAATTTGCCTTTGTCTTGGATTATTAATTCTTTACGATCCCTTAGCAAATTAAAACTGGCTTGTCAATATAGGTAAAACTACCTACCAACTACCTATTTTTAAAGAACGGAATATATAAGAAACAACCCCCTGGTTTGCAAAAGCTTTTCATTCAAGTATATGAGAAAATACAAAATCAGATTAATCAAAACGTCATTAAGGTTAATTGGAGATAAAAGGGAGGGGATATCCATTCTGCTATGGTGCGGACTAGGTGAGAAGCAAAGCAAAACATAAGATGATGATATCCGACGTTGTAAGCGGTTCTAAGCCCGATAAGCCCCGGCCTAAGATCCCCTAACAATTTCCGATATCACTATTTTATGTTCAATTTTGCTTCTCCACGCCGTCACAAGCGCTATCCTGTATGCCTCCGGTCCTTTTTGCTCCCGCAGGCGGCAGCCAGACAAAATAACTATTGCGAATGAAGTCGCCTTTCAAATGTGTATGCTGATTTGTCAGGTGTCAACCGATAAAGCTTAAAAGGAGTGCTCTCTGAAAAATAAGCATACGCCAGGATCACACAGGTGCTCTCGCAAAGTCCGAAAAGCGACTTCCCGGGGTCACCTGTGTATTATTGCGGGCCGATGCCCGCTTCTTTATATAGCTATACCCTGGGTATCACAGATACCAGGGCTTTCCCTTCCCTTTGGTCAGGAGAGGAAACAGCTCCGCTGCTTGGCAGCTCGCTTTGCTCGCTCCCGGTGCAATTTTAAAAAAAAGGGGGGGGGTGTTTTATATATAGAGTCATTTTTCATATGGTAATTGCCGGTTAAAAAATTTTTGAATTCTGAATATTTTCAAAAATTACGGATTTTGGGTCGTTTTTTGGAATGATAGTATATGGATAACTGCTAGCGCAACACAAGATTTTCCATAGCGAGGGCAGAGTGATTTTTGAAAAGTGAAACAACGATTGAGAACAACAACTTTAGCAAAATTTTTAATTTCTCCATTTAGCAAAATCTATGTTTTAATTTTCAACGTGATCTAATTCCTTGAAAATGAGTTTAAATACCAGAATGGAGACTTATCTTTGATATTAAATTTGTCAATGATTACAGATATTACCTAATTTTTCGGAGTGACAGGAGGTTCAAAACAGACAAACGGATCAAAGTAAGGGTAAAAAACAAGGCTGAACCGCTGGAATGCTATCGTGTTCAGATCGGAACTGATCGCCATACTCCCTGAAGATATCACCCACCGTCGGACTTGACTCCGATTTTTCGGGAAGCTGTGTATGCCTTTTAAGAGTTCTTTTCATTTTAAAGTTTACTATGGTGCTTGAAACTGCAAAGACCGCCGTCCAGGCTTAATGTAACGTTTATATAACCGGCAAGCCACCGGGTGAGCAGAAAAAACAAGCGAGCCCCTTCTGGTCTGGTGAATGTGCTGGTTTGGCGATTTTTGTCGTTTGGTTAATTGATGGTAGGAATTAAATAAATCTGTTCCTTTTTCAGTTTTGTTAGCTAAGAAATCACTTATTTTTTTTCACATGTTATATCTCAAGACCTGGGGATCAATTAAGTATTGATGTCCCCCGGAATTCTTTTATAGGCCAAAAACATTTTTGAGCTTCGTCAAAAAACCTGTCTTTACCGGAGCT
>CAYWGN010000125.1:0-14629 GCA_964457495.1 uncultured Desulfobacula sp. | reverse complement strand
AAACCAATGGCTGTTTCAATGACCTGAGCCATTGTTTCTTCACCGGTCAATTGGTTTGCCACATCCGGGTTCCCTTCACCACCATGGGCATCCGCCATGGCTTTCAAATAAAGGAACAACTCTTCTTGAGGATCAAATACCGTCTGTGATTTTTCCATGTCAGACAGAACAATCTTCATTTCTTCAAACCCTGCTTGATGTCTGTCTTCCATACTGGCAATGGTTTCAAGGAACTCTTTGTTTGCCTTATTCTCCTGAAGTGAAGCAGCTTTCCTGTAAAATGCAGCACCGTTTTTCTCTATTTGAACTGCCATTTCAAATACTTCTTCAGCATTAAAGTCGTATGCCATATATGCTCTCCTTTTTTCTTTCCTTTTTAATATGTCTTTTTTTGTAACAGCTCTACCGCATTCCATCAACTCACATCCTTTACCGTATTGCGTAAAAAAATGTCTGAGATATTCCTCTACATATGTATCATTAACCTGGACTCGAAAAAAAAGGCCCCTCAAATGAACTTAGGGGCCTTTCATTTGTTTAGCATCATCATAACACCATGACTATGGTGTTTAGCCTCCTACATTTCCAGGTTCAAGGTCTTTCCATGCTCTGTCAACACTGCTTCCAACTGTTCCAAAAAGGTCATCAAGATCATTTTTCATGGGCGACCAGTCTGATGGACATTCATTTTCTAATTGATCCACTCGAACCTGCGCTGCCGTGACTTCTTGATTAAGTTGTCCAATTAATGGTAAGATTTTTTCTTTTTCAGCAGATCCATAAGTGTCTGCAACTTTTTTCATTGCTTCGAGTTTTTCTTTCCAAGCGTTAACTTCTGCCAACATTACTTTACAATAATCTTTTACCTCCATGATGAATCCTCCGAATTTGGGTTAGAAAAAAATGAATATAAGTTTATCTGCCCTGACCGTTTTCCAAGACTTCCCGGACCGTTTTGGCCAAATCTGCTTTAATAACCGGTTTATAAACCAATGCTTTAATGCCAATGTCTGCTATACTTTCTTTAGATATTTTTTTACTGTACCCAGTACATAAAATCACAGAAATATCAGGCCTGATTTTCATCAGTTCACCAGCCAGTTTATCACCGGTCATGTTTGGCATAGTCATATCTGAAATAACTAAATCAAACGCTTGCGGTTTCGATTTGAACAATTCCAGGGCTTCAACACTGCTTGTTCTTGTTGTCACACAATAGCCCAGCTGCTCGAGGATCTTACTCCCCATTTTGGCGATGGGGGCTTCATCATCTACAAACAGGATATTTTCAGTGCCAGGAGGCAAATCCTCTTTTACAGCGTTAATATGTACTTTCCTTTTTTTAGTAATGGGCAGATAAATAGTAAAACAGGTTCCTTTGCCTATTGTGCTGTCGACTGTAATTTGTCCACCATAGTTTTTAACTGTACCATGGACAATGGCTAACCCCATACCTGTTCCTTCGCCCACAGGTTTGGTTGTGAAATAAGGTTCAAAAATGTTGTGAATGTGCTGTGGAGCAATGCCCATGCCCGTGTCAGTTACCTTGATCTCGATGTATTCTCCAGGCTTCAAATCAAGTATCATAGCCGTCCTGTCGATGGCTGTGTCCTTCACGCTGACTTCAAGTATACCGCCATTTTCTTCCATGGACTGGGCAGCATTAGTACAAAGGTTCATCATTACTTGATGTATCTGAGTCGGTACTCCCATGATAACGGAATCACTGTTTATATCATCATTGATCTGAATGGTTGTAGGAATAGATGATTTTATAAATTTAAGGACTTCTTTAGTAATTATACTGACCTGCATAGGTTTAACCGATTCATCAGATTGACGAGCAAACATCAATATCTGTTTTACAAGATCTTTTGCCCGCAATCCGGCAATGTGGACTTCTTGCAGATAATCCTCAAGAGCAGTAACTTTTTCAGCCTCACTAAGAGCCAACTCTGTGAATCCGATAATAGAGGACAGGATGTTATTGAAATCATGGGCGATTCCACCGGCAAGGGTTCCAATGGATTCCATTTTCTGTGATTGATGGAGCTGAGCTTCTATCTTTTTTCTCTCTTCTTGTTCTTTTTTAAGAATGACTATCTGTGAAATCAGGCTTGAAAAAATTTCCAGGGGCCTTACCCTTTCAGGGCTTGGTTTCAATCCGGATTTTGAGTCATCAACTGATATCACGCCAATAGTGTTGCCATTTCCGTCATTCATTCTCACAAAAAGGTTGTCTTCCGGATGCCATCTGTTTTCAAATTCCGGCACAACCCCACTACCGTATATGGTCGCCTCCTGGTTTAGGATGCGTTTTTTTGTATGGGGAATATAGTAGCTGTACTCCCCAATAATATTTTCTTCAATAAAAACTTTATCATACCAAATTTTAGGCATTTCCGTTTTCCGCAGATTATCAACCAACTCCGATTCTATTCCGCCAAAGGCGATAATGTCTCTGAAAGGGGCCTTTTCTTTAAATAAAGAGATAATAACCCTTTTAAAGTCAGAAAAATCAACAATTGCTTTGCTGATTTTATCAAAAAATTGTTGTTCTTCTTTGATTGAAATCATAGATGCGATCGCCAGACTTAACTGTTCGGTCTGGTTGGATAAATGAGACAACTTCTCATCACGGATTCTGAGTTCATTTTCAATTCGGTTGCGTTCTGTAATGTCGCGATTAATTCCCACCATTGCAATCGCTTTGCCGGTATCATTACGCATAAATGAGACAACGCTTTCCACTGGATATGTTGTCCCATCTTTACGGTAATTGTCGATCTGAATAATCCAGGATCTCTCTGGATCAGCTATGCCCTCAAGCTCCAGCTTGATTTCATCGCCCAGAATTTGAGTAATTTTAGCGACCGAATCCGAAGGCATACTTTCCTCCATGGACTGGACCATATTCTCTTGGACACTGAACCCGGTTTGGGTCTCCACTGAAGGACTGATATAAGTAAGACTTAGTTCCATATCCCGGCTCCAAATCACATCCGATACGCTGTCCGCAAGGAGGCGATATCGGGCCTCACTTTCCCGCAATGCGTCTTCAGCTCGTTTGCGATGGATAGCTATGGCAATTTGATAAGAAACAGCCGAAAGTACTTGCAAGTCTTTCTTATTATAAAGATTGGGATCCAGATAACTCTGGACAGCCACAACCGCGATAGCCTTTCCTTTAATCATGCATGGGACACCCATCCAGACAAGAGGCATCGGGCCCCAGATACCGTTTTGATGCTTTCTTTTTTCAAGCTCCTCGGATTGTAATAAAACCGGTTTGCCCTGGGAGACGACCAGACCGGTTAAAGAGTCATAAAGATTAAAATTTGTAATCGGAGCAAAATCATTATCAACCGTATCAACGTGATATGGAAAATGCAGAGTGCGCTCTTCAGTATCCACCATTGCAATAAAAAAATTAGACACATCCATAATTCGACTCAATGTATGATGTATGATTTCATACAACTGAGACAAATTTTCAGAATTATGAACAGCACCTGCAATCTTTAGCAGAACTTTACTAATTCCATCACTTTTTCTCCTGGCAATTTGAATTTGCTTACGTTCAATTGAAAAAGCAATAAAATCAGCCACGTAATTTAATAGATTCAGATCACTTTTCTTAAAGGCATCTTTTGAACGATAGCTTTGAACAAGGAGAGCGCCAAAAGATCGGTTCTTTAATTTAAGCGGTACGCCGGCCCAAACCTTACAGAGAGAATGAGAAGCGATTCTACCTGCCCGGTTTGGCATTTTCATGATATCTTCTTTATAAAACATCAATGGTTTACCGGTATTGATAACCTGGGCAGACAAAGATTGTTTTTTACTGATTTCAAAAACTTCATCCAGTTTTGTATCCATTTCATCCACAAAATAGGGAAAGGTCATAGAATCCCTTTCCTTATGGTATATGGCAATGGCAAAATTTTCTATATTCAAAATTTTATTCAAAGATGAGTGAATGGATGCATATAAATCATCCAGATCGTCAGTCGTCTTTACTGCATTGGATATCTCTAACAATACTGAGATAGGGACGTTTATATCTCTAACGCATTCATCATTCATTATTAAGTCATCTTTTCTTCTTGAAGGATAAAATTCACACTAACAATTTGTATTATCAAAGCAGTATCAAAATCAATTATTTTTGTATATAGGTATAATTACCTATTTTTAAAGAAAATTTTACAGAAAATAATTATCTGAAATCTGCAACTATAAATAGTTTATAAAAAAAACACTTTACAAATAATACATATTGAGTATTATGTATTATGTAAATAAAATAAATCAACTGCCAATCAAAAAGAGGGGTTTATGAATACTCTTTCAAAATCGGAACTAACTGAGAAAATTATTGCCAGCCGATGAAATAGGCCTTTCAATATTGCCTGGAATTAATGGGACTTATGATCGAGTGACTTGTAGTATAAAGATGAAAAAAGATATTGATGATGCTGTTATGGGGGCATCCACAGTAGATGATGAGCAAAATGATGTTCGGGAGGCTATAAATGAGTTTGAAGAAATTGATAAAGTACCCTCTAGAAACGATACTAAATCAATTTCTTGTGTTAAATATTGTAGGAAATGCGAACTAGCTTGCCCGTTAGGAATGTAAGATGATATTAGGTAAAAATAAATCAAATTTCATCTGTTTTTTTAAAAACAACTTCATTCCCATCCGCAATTATCAATTCCTGACAATGATGACACAACATATTTAATTTTTTAACATTACCTTTAAAAAGGAATCTTTTACAATGAGGGCAGCGATATTCTTTTAGATTCGGGTTGCCCTGTATTAGTGTTATCATCGGCCCTGGAATATTTGAATTACTCATTTTTATCCAATACTTTCCTGACTATTTTTGCCAAATCAATTTGGGAGAATGGTTTTTGAATGAAGGTTACTCCCTCATCCAGAACGCCGTGATGGGCGATGGCATTATACGTGTGCCCAGACATGAAAATGTGTTTGAGGTCCGGGTAAAGGGGTTGCAGGCTTTTTACCAGTTCATTTCCGTACATTTCAGGCATAATAACATCGGTTACAATCAGGTGAATTTCGTTCGTATATTCTTTGGCCAGCTCTATGGCCAGCTGTATGGCCCCCTTTGGTGAGTTAGCAGCCAACACTTTATAACCAAGTCCTTCGAGGATTTTTTGAGTAAGTTTCAGGATTGCGATATCGTCCTCCACCACCAGGATAGTCTCGCCACGTCCCTGGGGGATTTCCTCTGTACTTTCCTGTTGGATTTCAACAGCTTTGCTATCTTCCCGGGGCAGGTAGATCGTGATGGTTGTCCCGCTGCCCTGTTCGCTGTATACATTGATAAACCCGTTGTTCTGCTTTACAATGCCGTAGACGGTGGACAGGCCAAGGCCAGTGCCTTCATCTATATCCTTTGTGGTAAAAAATGGTTCAAAAATATTATCTAATATTTCTTTATCCATACCGCAGCCATTATCGCTTATTGCCATCAAAACAAAACCACCGGGGATAAAACCGGCATGATGGGCGCAGTAGGCTTCATCTAAGGTCACCATATCTGTTTCGATTGTAATTTTGCCAACTCCGGCGATGGCGTCTTTAGCATTAACGCACAGATTGGCAAGAATCTGATCAATTTGGGAAGGGTCCATCTTGACCGGACACAGGTTTTTTCCTGGAAACCAGGCAAGATCAATGTCCTCACCGATAAGGTGTTGAAGCATTTTAGACATATTTTTTATGTTCATGTTCAGATCAATCACCTGAGGGGCTATGGTCTGTTTGCGGGCAAAAGCCAGCAATTGCCGGGTAATGTCTTTTGCCTGTCTTGAAGCCTTGAGAACTTCATTAAGATCAGCATGCAAATTCCCGTTGGGATCTGCATCGGTCATGGCCAGTTCAGTGTAACCCATGATTGCAGTGAGTGCATTGTTGTAATCGTGAGCCACACCGCCTGCCAGGCGACCGATGGATTCCATTTTTTGTGATTGCTGGAGTTGTTTTTCAGCTTTTTTTTGTTCTGTAATATCCATGTTAACGCCATATATTCGAAATATTTCTCCAGATTCGTTAAGATCGGGAACCACTACACCATGTAAAATAATCTCGTGGCCGTTCTTGGTTATGGCTCTGAATTTCATAGAAATTTTTTGCTTACCACTTAAAATTTTTTTAAATTGATCAGACACCTCTGCCTGATCCTCAGGATGGACAATGTGTTCAATAAAGAACGGGTGTGTGCGTTGAATTTCATCAGGCAGGTAACCGAATATTTTGTATAGATTAGAGGTCCAAAACGCCTCCCCTGAAATAACATCATACTCCCATGCTCCTATATTACCAATCTCCTGAGCTTCGTTTAAGAGCCGTTTTGTCTGTTGTAATATCAATTCATTTTTTTTACGTTCGGTGATATCTCTTCCCACAGATTGGATTTCCTTCAAATTCCCCTCATCATCGAAAAAACCTTGATTAGCAAAATGTATCCAATGAATGTCACCTTTACCGGAAACCACTCTATTTTCAACACTAACGGTTGGATTCGTCGGAGATAATGGTGCCAGTTTTTCCTGAACATATCTAAAAGCTTCTTTAAAAATTAAAGAGTTCCACTTGCTACCGATTATTTCCTCTTTTGACGTATTAAAAAATTGGCACCACACATCATTGACAAAAATAAATGTCCCATCTGAGAGAAAACGGCTGACAAAATCTGTCTGACCTTCAATTAAAGACCGATATCGTTCTTCACTTTCTTGCAAGTCCTTTTGTGAATTAAACTGAACGATTGCATTGCCTATTTGATTGGCAATTGTTTCAAGGGCAAGTTTTGATCTATCCGGCACAGTGTCTTTACTTTTTGAAGCGATATTCATACAGCCAAGGATTTGATTTTGATATTTAATTGGAACTATTGCTATGGCCAGTAAGTTTTCATTTGATTCAGGTTGATCTAAAGATACTCCCAACTGCTGGTGCGTTGTGTAGATTGGGTTTCCTTTCATTACAAGCTCTGTATTACTGGACTTTTTCTTGAATCTTGAAGTACTTTTCACAAAACTTTTTGACAATCCTTTATGAAAAACCAATTCCAGATCTCCACAATTATGATCGAGTAAATAAATTCCGCCACAATCCAAATCTGAGGCAAGGAGTACAGCATCCATACAAAAACTCAATCCATCTTTGAGTTCGTCAACAATATTAAAGGCCTGTGATAATTTATATTGGGCTTGTACTAAATCTTCTCGTAGCTTACTTTCAGTGATATCATTTGCCAATGACGCCATGCCGAAAACATTGCCGTTTAAATCTTTCAAGGCAGTATTATACCAATCGCATATAATTCGTCTGCCGTCCTTGGTTATGTTTTCATTTTTGCTGCGGGCACCTCCTTTTTCAGATATCACATCCTTAAAAATGCCATCAACCAGTTCCTTCATATCGCAGGGAAGAATAAGTTCAGCAACATGTTTGCCTAAAGTTTCTGCCTTAGAATAACCAAAAATAGCTTCTGCTGCTGGATTCCATTCAGTAATCCTGAAGTTCAAATCATAGGATATCGCTCCTATTGTTGTGTTCTGGAGATGTATGTTAAGGTTGTGTTCACTTTCCCGAAGTTGTTTTTTTGCTGTAGATTCTTGATTAATTCGAAATTCGATTTCCTGGATATGGATGATACGGTTAAGTAGATATGAAACAAAGAGAGCAGTTAAAATTAAACCTATTAATAAAGCAATCCAGTTTTCCAATTTGGATTGACCTTTGAGAAATTTTTTTGAGGGAGCAATGACAATTTCCCATTGCCGATCTGCAAAGTCAAATTCAGTTTGGAAGTAAATCCCTTTCCTCGATTCCGGATCTTTAGCAATTATCTCTGATATTGGTGTTTGATCAGAAGGAAGCTTGTATAAAAGATCTGGTTTCTCTTTTTCAGTGGTATCAATTAAATACAGTACAAAATTTTGATCCCTGAAATCTTTTAGTGCTTCATTGACTGTATCACCAATACGAAGAACCTCAACTGCCAAACCTCTTTTATTTGAACGACGTTTTTCAATTGCATCAATTGAATCAACATCGCGATAAATTGGATTTAACAGAAGCGTACCGAATTGATTTCCAGTTTCCTGAACCAGTGTAATTTTGGCTGTGGCAACTGGTTCACCAGTGTCAAAAGCCTTATCAATCGCGTGTTTACGAATAGAGTTTGATGCAATATCATATCCAAGCGCCAATCTGTTATTTTTAATCGGCTCGATATAATAAATGATTACATACTCATCTCTAATTTTAGCAGGGACAAGCACATTTTTATCTGAACGTTCTGTAAACTGAAATTCATTAATTCCATCGATTCTTGCTTTGGTTTCATAATCTTTACGAAATTTATTCTTGACGACGGGATTCCACGATAAAGCCTGAAGACCAGAATGCCTGGACAATATATTTGTTGCATATAAAGAGAATTGTTTTCTATCCAAATTACCAGAAAACAATATATGATTTTTTAAAAATTCGGATATTTCTATATATTCCCGAAAAGAATTTTCAATGGCATTTGTATATGCTTTGGCCCTTGATTCAAATTCAGTTTTTAATCGATTAGTATTCCGTTCTTTTATAATTGAATTGACGTAAACAGATAGCAGCACCCCAATAAATAAAACGCAAATGATTGGGGTAAACCGTTTGAAATAATAAGTGTACCCATCCTTATTTAATGACTTCATATTTTTCAAGCATCGTCTCCCTTAAGACATTTTCAATTTTTTTTAGTATCTAATCCAGAGATTACAATAATTTTAGATATTTAGGGTCAATCACAACATAATGGCATCACCCATTTCCTTTAAACTGATTCTGCCATGAACCTCAGTGGGGAACTGGGAGATTTTTTGTATATTCATTTCCCCAAATTTTTCGGATATCTTTTCAATATAAAATTTTTGACTTTTCCGCCTGATCGCACAGACAGGACATTCAGTAACCGGCAATACCATATTAATGAAAAGATGGGTTAAGGGAATTTTTGCCTGTATCAAATTTGTATAAAGGTTTTCAGATTCCAGCACCCCCATGGCCTCTGGTATGACAACCATTATAAAGGCAGTCTTTTCAGGGTCTGTCAGGTTTTCTTGAATTTTCCTCGTGTTTCTGGACAGATCAAGGGCTTTCTGGGCAGACCGGGTTAGTTTAACCATGCCTTCATACTTTATCAGCAGATTAAAAAGCGTCTTCAACCATTGTCTCACCAACTCTGGAAGTTCCAAGAACCGCAATAAGTGGCCCGTTGGAGAAGAATCGATAATTATTATATCAAACTCATTTTTCTGTTTCAGGTCCATTATCTGTTCTATTGCCATGATTTCATCCAATCCCGGAGGTGCCATGGAAAAGAGTTCAGCCATCACTTCCCTGTCAAATTTAATATCCATGCCCTTGGCTAAAAATTGTTCAAACATGAGGTGGATATCCTGTTTGTAGGATTCTTTAAACGCTTCAAACAATTGGTCGGCATTCATCTCCATGGCACATAGGTTGGCAGTGACAGGGGTGATACAATTGCCTATTTCCATATCCAGACTGTCGGAAAGGGAATGGGCCGGATCAGTGGAAAAGAGCAAAATTTTTTTATCCTGAAACAGACCAGATAGATAAAGACCAATGGATGAAGCAATAGTGGTCTTGCCCACACCGCCTTTTCCACCGATGATGATAAATTCAATATCCGGATCAAAATACGGTTTTAGCACTTTCATCGGTTGGTCTGTGGCCCGGGTCATATCAAGATTCTTGAACATCTGTTTTTTACAGAAGGCATCATTATCGCCGGCCAAATAATCTCCAAGTAAAGACAGATCATGAAATCCTTTGACCTCGTCCGGAAAATTCTCAACAAAGATCAGGTTAAATGCTGAAAATTCTTTTTGAATTTGAAGTATGGGGTCTGCCTGTTGAAGCTTCCGTGCAGTACAGAACTCACACACGTGCTGTTTTGCCAGGTGGTTAACAATAATCTCCTTAACGGGAATATATATTTTCTGTAATGCTTTAACCAATTTCAAAGTTTCATGGATGCTCATGGGTTCCGGGATCATGACTGGAATAAACCGTGTTGTCTGTTTGTTTGTCAGCAGGGTTTTAACCGCTTGAATCTTTTGTGTTAATCCTTCCAGAAACAGGTCACAGTCATCCTTGATATATTTTCGCCTGGTAAATTTTTTGGCCATATAGCGATGCTTTTCAAGCATCATATCCATCACCTGAATCCATTTTTCCATTTTCGATGGAAGGTTTAACATTCGCAGGGTATGACCTGTTGGTGCGGTATCAAGTATCAGCACATCAAAGCGGTTATCAGATAATAACGTTGAAATCTCCATAATTGCCATTACTTCATCCATGCCGGGCAGGGAGAGTTCAAAAAATTGGGTGATATCTTTTTGATCAAAATAAGTGCCCCGATCTGCAATTTTTTTTAAGATATCACCATTTTCTTTTTTAAATTGGGCTGCCAGCGCCTGGGCATCCAGTTCCCGTGCATATAAATTGGATTCCGGGGTATCGTTTAAATTCAGGCAGGTGTTCTGGTTGTTTAATGCCACCTCGAACCCGTGGGAAAGAGAATGGGCAGGATCAGTGGAAATTATCATCACTTTTTTCAAGGGATTGGTTTTTGCTAGATAAACCGCTGCCGCACTTGACATGGTTGTCTTCCCGGTTCCCCCCTTTCCCCCAAAAACAAGCAGCTTCAAATTTGAATTTTCAAGGTATTCCGGCAATGGTGCCATAAGGGTTACGCCTCCTTATCCCGGGTTTCAAGGTTAGAGACCTTTTTTAATAATCTGATTTCAAGCAGATTGTTTTTCAGGTAAATTTTATGGTTATCAAAAACAGCTTCCTGCGAAAGCTTGAATTTTTCAGCCCATTTGTATCCGGGTTTTTTAGATTCAACCATCAATTCACTGCCAGCCAGTGTTATTTTCAAATCTGATTTTTCCACATTTTTGACTTCCAGGATAATCTGAAAATAATCTTTTTCATCAAAGATATCCAAAAGACGATCTTTGCTCCATTTTTCCCGCTCTCCTGCAAGCCACCAGGAAAAAAGAATGGTCTGACCGGTATGTGAGTCCACCTTGGATCGCTCAAATGACAGAATAGGACACCCTAAAAGCCGTTGTGAAACTGGGTTTATGGCATCCTTGATATTTGTCAGCACCTCCATGTGATTGGCTGCACCTGTGAGATCCGCCATCTGATCAATCCTGGCATGGCCATTTTCCTTTAAAAACCACAATATTGCCTTGCAGTTATCATCCAGCCTTCTGGAAATCATTTTAATACAATTATCATCCACTTTTAAAAGCGTTGCCTGGAAAATTTTGCTGTTCCATGTGTGTAAATCATTAACCACTATCCGTAAAATACCCTGCCGGTTAAGTCCCTTAAAATGGATACATAAAATTTGTCGGTTCCGCAAAATATAATATTGATTTTCAAAGCTTAATTTCATAACCAATGAAAGATCCATCTCAAAAACAATTTTTTTCAACTGGCAGAGAATCAGTCTCCTGGTTGTAAGAAAAATATGTGCCGGCTTCCAGCCATAGAGAGACAGATGTTTAAATCCACCCTGATCCTCGAGCACGACCTGTTCATCAGGATGCAAAGCTGGCCTGCTCATCTTAAGAAGCCGCATGGTACTGAATTTTGGCCGGGTACGCATTCTTATCTGCCTTTACCGACGATGGATACCAATTCAACTAACCGCTCGGCTCTAATATCAATTTCTTTGACATCCCCGTGTTTTATGCTTTTTTTAAGATCCTTAACCAGTCTATTTAAATCCGGCAGTGTCTGTTCCGGAATGTGTTGAATCGGTTCTTTAATTAACTCATCAACCTTATTGACAAGAGTTTCAGCTTTTAGAAGGGTTTGAATTTTCTCTTTGTTTTCAGCATCGCTTTGAAAATGGTCCCGGGCATCCATTACTGCCTCGCAGACCATCTCTTCAGACAGCAGACGCGTTGAATCAATATGGATGCTGATTTCGTCATCCGTATGCAGGTTTAAGGCGGTTACCGTAAGGATTCCATTGGCATCAATTGAAAAGCAAACCTCCACCCTTGACTCTCCCTGGGGTTGAGGATGAATCCCGGTCAATCTGAATTCACCGAGGCTGATATTATCCACGGCAAGTTCCCGTTCCCCCTGCAGGATATTGATGTCCATGCTTGTCTGATCGATTCCGGCAGTTGTAAAAATCTGTGTATTTGAAGCAGGAATAATGGTATTTCTGGGAATGATCTTTGCGATAATCCCACCTTTGGTTTCAAGCCCCAGAGAAAGGGGATTGACATCCAACAAAACCACATTCTTTATTTCCTTAGTCAGAATACCTGCCTGGATAGCCGCTCCAAGACCCACCACTTCATCCGGATTGATTTTCCGGTACGGGGTCTGATGGAAAAACGTTTTTGCAATTGTTTGTACGCACGCCATCCTTGTCGCCCCTCCCACCAGGAGAACACTGTCAATGTCTTCAATGCCTATCCTTGCATCCCGCAGGGCTTGTTTTGTGGGCAGAATCATCTTTTGGGCAAGATCTGATGTGATCGCTTCAAAGATTTTCCTGTCCAGCATCATATTAAAATCAATCATCTTGCCATCCAGGCCCGGAACAGTGGATAAAGACAGGCAGGTTGTCTGTTGGGTGGAAAGCGCGGCCTTTGCTTTTTCACAGGCCGCCTTAAGTTGTTGATGATAAAATATGTTCTTTTTCGGATCAATCCCGTGTCTGATCTGAAATTGCTGGGCAACATGATCCACAAGTTTTTCTTGAAAATCTTCTCCCCCAAGACGGTTGTTGCCGTTCACAGCCTTAACCTTAAAAAAGCCCTGGTCCAGCTCAAGTATGGAAACATCAAAGGTGCCTCCCCCAAGGTCCCAGATTAAAACCGTTTTAATATCCTTTCTCCTGAGCCCGTAGGCCAGCGCAGCGGCAGTGGGTTCGCTGATCACCCGCAAAACTTTGAAACCTGCAATTTCTCCTGCTTCTTTTGTCGCCTGGCGGCTCAAATGGTTAAAATAGGCAGGGACTGTGATAACCGCCTTGTCTACGGATTCATTAAGATGGGTTTCAATATCAGCTTTGATTTTTTTTAAAATAAATGCCGATATCTGTTGGGGCGAAAAACAATGACCGTTTACCATTACCCCATGGTCGGTTCCCATATGTCTTTTGATTGAAAAAACAGCCTTGTCCGGGTTTTTTGTGCCATAGTCTTTTGCAAGACGTCCCACGAGATGTTCGCCTGTATCGGTCAAAGCGAAAACCGAAGGTGTCAGGTGCTCACCCTCCTGATTTGGAATAACCACGGGCAGTTTGTTTTCAATGACTGCTGCCACGCAAAAGGATGTTCCAAGGTCTATGCCAACTGTTCTTCCCATAAATACCCCTTGTTATTTTTCATAATTGAAAGGTTCTCTTTAAGTATTTTTTCAAAAACCTGGGTGCTTTTTATCTTGAATCTTTCTATTTTATTGTCATGGGTGAGGATATAAACCTCCTGGTGATGATCCCCTTCATCCTGGTGGTTTTCTATAAATTCAAACTCTTTTATTTTTCCAAGTGCCAATTCAAACATGATCTCTTCAAATAAGGGATGATACATGACAAGCTGTTCAGCAGAAAGGTAGATTCTTCCCAGCCGCCAGGATTTCACAATCCCTTCATCACTATAATAGGATGCGTTTTCTTCAAACAGGATTTCTTCCTGAAAAAAAAGCGGCTTTTTCTTTACCGTCTCCTTTGCCATGGCCCGGGATCGGATACTTTTGTCCCATTCTTCCATCATTCCATAGTCCAGCATGGTTTCCATGCCTGCCAGTGCAGCCTTGAGGTTTACACCGATCAAAGGGATGCCGGCAACAGATACAATGATTTCGGCATGGATCACAATTCCCTTGTCCAATACCCTGTCCAGAAGATCCACCAGAGTTGCTTTTGTATAGGCCTGGGGTTCCAAGGTGATTACACAAAACTGTAGGGGGGCCAGGGACCGGTAAACCGCACAGAGAAAGATTCCATCTGATCAATCTTTTCAAGCGCGTCCCCGAGAAGGTGATGGTTTGCCCGGGGCATGATACAGGCAAGGTTCATTATCATCTGCTGATCAGGCGTGTTGTTTTTTGTTTTTTCTATTTTAATATCCTCCACATTGGCCTTGATTTTTTTGTAGAATTTCTTAAAATAGAATTCCGCTTGATTTTCCAGTTCTTTTTTCAGCAGTTTTTCCAGTTTTTTCCTGTACATATAGGCGGCACCCTTGGATTTGTCCCGGCATTCTTCATTGATTTTTCTGATCTGCTCATTTTCCCGGGAAATCTTGGCGCCCATCTGATTGGCATCCCAGAATACCTGGACCCCATATTCAGCTTTACCGGTAAATTTTTCTATTTTTACAAGCAGGTCATCATAGTGGGATTCAAGCCACTTTTTTAAATTTTCTTCTCCTGTATATTCCGTATCCCCTGCGATAATGGTATCAAATGATGCGGGAACAGCCACGCCATAGGTTTCCCAGGCCTTTTCAACCACTTTTTGGT
>CAYWGN010000124.1:0-14720 GCA_964457495.1 uncultured Desulfobacula sp. | reverse complement strand
CCCTGCCGGAAAACCGCAAAATTATCATTGATTCAAAGGTTCCTTTGATGGCCTATCTGGATGCGCTTGAAGCTTTAAGCGAAAAGGAAAGGCAGGAACGAATGAAAGATCATGGCCGTCAGGTGCTGATGCATATTTCAAACCTGTCATCCAAGAATTATTTCCAACAGATTTCTCCCACCCCTGAATTTGTTGTGCTGTTCATCCCCGGAGAAAATTTTTTTTCTGCTGCTTTATCGGTTCATCCGGATTTGATTGAAAAAGGGATAGAAAAAGGAGTGATCCTTGCCACTCCCACCACGCTGATAGCCCTTTTAAAGGCTGTTTCCTATTCCTGGAAACAAAAAAAGAGTTATGAAAATGCCGAAGAGATCAGAAACCTTGGGATTGAACTTTTTTCAAGACTTTGCACCATGACCGACAATATCAACCAGCTTGGAAAGGACATTGAAAAAACTGCAGCAACCTATAACAGGACAGTGGGTGCAATGGAGACAAGGGTGATGTCTACGGCAAAAAAACTGAAAACCCTTGAGGTGTCTTCTCAAACAATGGATGATCTGCAGAAAATAGAAGATTCAAAAACAATGACTAAAGAATTTAACAGGCTGTATCAAAATGAAGAATAACCTGAAGGTCACACGTAAAATGTCGGTAAAGCCTGCCTGGATTTTTTGGCTTGTGGTCATGGCCTGTTTTTTCAATGGATGCTACCCCGGGATAAGAGAAGAAAGTACACAATTTAGTTCTTTGAAAAAACTAAACCCTAAAACCTATCCTTTATTTGTTGATAATATTGAATTTCAGGGTTTAATGGCTTCAATTGATAACAGCCTTTTGTATTTCAAGAAGGTTCCTTTGGAAAGAAAATATTATTATGGGAAAGAAATATACACTGCCGCCCATATGATTTTGTCTTTGGAAACCTTTAAAGGCTTTCTGGAAAAACTGCCTTCTGTCAAAGCGCTAAATAATTTTATTAAATCTAATTTTATTGTTTATGAAGCAGCAGGAAATGAGGATGGTAAGGTTCTTTTTACAGGGTATTTTGAGCCTGTCTTTGAAGGCCGCACTGAAAAAAGTGAAGAGTTTTTCTACCCGGTTTATTCCAGGCCACAGGATTTGCTGGAAATTGATTTATCCGCATTTTCCGATCAGTACAAGGGTCATAAACGCCTGGTGGCAAGGGTTAATGATTCAACAAAGCGCGTGGTGCCCTATTATTCAAGGCAACAAATTAATGCTATAGAAGATTTTTATACAAGATCCAAGCCTGTTGTGTGGCTTAAAAGCCGGGTAGACCGATTTTTTCTGGAAGTCCAGGGGTCAGGAAGAATTAATCTGGGCAATGGTGATGTGTTAAGGGTTCACTATGCGGCAAGCAACGGAAATGCATACCGATCCATCGGGCGATATCTGATCAATAAAAATGAGATTTTAAAAGAAAATATGTCCATGCAGGCCATCAGAATCTGGCTTGAGCTGAATCCACAAAGAATGGATGAAGTCTTGAATCACAATGAGAGCTTTGTGTTTTTCAAAACAGAAAAAGGCGGGCCCTATGGCAGTCTTGGCGTTGAAGTGACTGCCATGCGTTCCCTGGCAACAGACAGTAAATTGTTCCCCAAAGGAGCGCTGTGTTTTATGCAGGCCCAATTGCCGGATAAAAAAAACAGCCCTTCTTTAAATGAGTGGAAAAATGCTTCTTTTTTTGTGTTGAATCAGGATACAGGTGGAGCCATTAAAGGGCCTGCAAGGGCAGACCTTTTTTGTGGAAACGGTGACTATGCCGAATTTACCGCAGGCCATATGAATACATATGGGAGGTTATTTTTTCTTGTCCTGAATCCTAACCAGGAATAATTTTTAAATCCATTCAACATCATGTGAGTGAAACGTGAGGATGACTTTTTTGCCCGGATAAAGATCAAGCCCACTGATCTGATCTGGAGAAAGCAATACGATTAAGGAAAGATCGTGGATAGATATGGTGGCCATGATGGTCTCGCTCTTTTTTTCCAAAAGCATGGACGTTATATGGCCGGATAATTGATTGATATGACCATTCCCAGATTGTTTTTCAAGATTAATGACCATATTTTTCTTTCTGATAATGGCGGTGCATGCATTTTGGGAAGGTGCATTCAGCGTGATAATCTGTCCGTCTTCCAGTTTTTTTATAAGGGTTTTTTGATCTGATTTTTCAAATGGACCTGTGATAATGTTTTCCACGCCTGTGGAAAATATATTTCCTTTAAAGATGGAAAGCTGATGGTCACAGATGGAATATAGCCATTGCAAATCATGGCTTGCAATAACCAGTGTGGTCCCCCAGTTTTTTCTGGCGTTTAAGGATGCCTGGCGGATCAGCCCGGCACTTTCAATGTCAACACTTGCTATGGGTTCATCCAGCAGGAGAACTTCAGGTTTTAAGATAAGCCTGGCAGCCATTGCAACCCTCTGGGCTTCTCCTCCGGATAATTCGTGCCAAAATCGTTTGGTAAAATTCTGATAATCAAGCCCGACGTTTAAAAGAGCTTTTTTTATTCTTTGTTCAAGATTATTTTTTTCGTTTCTGATTTTTAGTCCATAGGCAATATTTTCAAAAACAGTCCTTTTTAACAGATAGGGTTTCTGGGTCAGAAGACTTATTTTTGAGCGGATGGATGTTGAAAACGGTAATTCCATACGCCCTTTATAAAAGATTTGCCCCCGGGTTGGTTTCTGGGCAAAGGCCAATAGTTTTAAAAGCGTGCTTTTCCCGCTGCCGTTGGGTCCAATAAGACCTGTGATGGATCCTTTTTCAATTTTAAGGTCATCAATATCCAACACTTTTGTGTTTCCATAATAGTGTTGAATATTTTTTAAATGGTATGCTGGATTTTTTTTTGTGACCTGTATGTTATTTGTCATTGTTTCCTTAAAAAAGACAGGGATAGATTCACAATGAATGCAATCATGATCAGAACAAGCCCCAGGGCAATACCATCGGCAAAAAGCCCCTTGTTTGTTTCCAGGGCAATGGCCGTTGTAATCGTCCGTGTGTGGTACTTGATATTGCCGCCCACCATCATTGAAATGCCGACTTCGGTTAATACTCTGCCATAAGCTGTGACCGCGGCGGCCAGAATGCCATATCTGACTTCCCAAAGACAGGTGGCAATGATATTCCGTCTGCCCGCGCCCAGGCTGACAAGGGTGAGTTTAAGGTCGTGGTCTATGTTTTCAATGGTTGTGGCAGTAATGGCCGTTACAATGGGGAAGGCAAGGATGGTCTGGCCGATGGCAATCCCTGTTAACGTAAACAGCAGGCCCAGTTCGCCCAAAGGTCCCTGTCTTGAAATAAAGGCATAAACGGCAAGGCCGATGAAAACAGTTGGAAGGGCAAGCATGGTATCAAGAATCGTTCTTAAATGCTTTTTGCCTTTAAAGTCAAAATATCCAAGAAGAAAGCCACAGGGTAACCCGGCTCCAATGCTTAAGAGCATGGAGCCTGTGGATACCTTTATCGTTGCCCATACTGCAGTCCAGGTTGCGCTGTCACAGCTTATCAGAAGCTCGATGGCTTTGATAAAGCCTGCAACAATAAAATCCATAACGTCCTTTTATTTGTTTGCGTTGGGTATAAAAAGCTTTTGTCCAAGCAGCCTGAAGTCTCTTATCAGATCCTGGGCATTTTGTGAAGCCATCCAGTCTGAGAATTTAAGCGCCAGATCATATTTTGCATTGGCGCAGTTTTTGGGATCAAGCGTTAACACACTGTATTGGTTCAAAAGGATGCCGTCCCCCTCCACCAGAACCTTTAATGGGGCATTGCCCCCTTTCGTGGACTGATATTTAATGTATGTGCCCCGGTCTGTCATGGTGTGCCCCTCTCTTTCCTGGGCAACATTAATGGTGGCAAGCATTCCCTGTCCTGTCTGCACATACCAGTTTTCTTTGTCCGGTAATGGGATATTGGATTCCTGCCAGAGCTGTTTTTCTTTTTTGTGGGTACCGGAATCATCGCCGCGGCTCATGAACAATGCCTGTCTGCTTTTGATGGCAATTAAGGCATCTGATATGCTTTTGCCTTTTATGCCAGCCGGATCATTTTCTGGCCCTATGATGATAAAATCGTTGTACATGATTTGTCTTCTGTCTTTCCCATACCCTTTTTCAATAAATGTTTTTTCTGCAGAAGGTGCATGAACCAGGAGGACATCAACATCACAATTCTGACCCAGCTTTAATGCCTTGCCCGTTCCTGTGGAAGTCCATTTCAGGGCGATTCCGGTTTGTTTTTCAAAGTGGGGGATAAGATAATCCAAAAGGCCTGTGTTATCTGTGCTGGTGGTGGTTGCCATCATCAGGCTTTTGTCTTGAGCCTGGGTATTGACGACCATGATCATTGTGAATATAAGTGCTGATATAAAGGTAAAAATTTTTGATTTGTTCATTTTCAAATCTCCTATGATATAAAAAAAATTATTTTGATAAAATGATTTTGGAATATGTTAATATCAGGAGATAGTCAATAATATGTTTGATAAAATAAATAAAAAAGTAATATGCCTACCAATACAAACTAATAATGACAACAATTGTGATCAATCTTTTAGGAAGAGGCTATGATATTCATCTTCAGAAAGATGCTGTTTTAACTTATTATTGATAAATACATATATTTCTTCGAGTTCCAGGTCAGACAACTTTGGGAGAAGTGCTTTTAAAAAAGAGTCTTCAGAAAATTTTTGAAGATAAAACATAATGGTTTCTTCATCTGTTTCCCGGTCAAGGCCAAAAGCTCCCAGGCCTTTGTATTCCTGAATAAAATTGTGTGTGTCTTTTTTCATATGGGTCCATCCTCCCGGTCAAATTCTGTTTGATGTATAAAAATGCTTCTTTTATTATCTTTGTCAATTTTAAAATACAGGATTGGGTTTAAATCTAATCACCACCCATTAATTTAATTGAGCCATAACCCAATTCTAACACAATTCTAACACATCGGTTGTAGAATCTCTTATCAAATGGTTCATGCATGATACATTCATTATTTTAATTTTTTGATTTGAGGAGAAAATATGAAAACCTTGGCTAAATTGATATTTGTATTGACGATTGCATTGCTGATGGCATCGTCATCTGTTTTTGCTGGAGAGTTAATTATTAAAGGATCTACAACGGTTCTCCCAATTGCGCAAAAGGCAGCTGAAGCCTATATGGCAGAGAATCCGGGGGTAAAGATTTCTCTTTCCGGCGGCGGTTCCGGAAACGGGATCAAAGCGATTATTGATGGGACCGCAGATATTGGAAATGCGTCAAGATTCATCAAGCAAAAGGAAGTCAGCCTGGCAGGCACTAAAGACGTATATCCTGTACCCTTTAGGATTGCACTGGATGCCATTGTACCCATTGTCAACGGTAAAAACACTGTGGCCGGTCTGACCCGTGGCCAGTTAAAGGATATTTATCTGGGTAAAATTAAAGACTGGAAGGAAGTTGGCGGGACTCCCGGTAAAATCGTTGTAGTTTCAAGGGACAGTTCTTCAGGAACTTTTGGGGTGTGGAAAGAACTGATTATGGGAAAAGAACGCGTTATCCCGAGCGCTTTGACCGTCCCTTCCAATGGCGGTATTGTACAGGCTATCACAACAACACCGGGAGCTATCGGATATGTGGGTCTGGGGTATCTGACAGGCGAGATCAAAGCTGTAAAAGTAGATGGTATTGAGGGATCTGAAGAGAACACCTTGAATGGATCTTTTCCCATATCCAGAGGGCTTTTTATGTTTACAAAGGGCTGGCCAGAGGGAGAAACAATGGATTTTATCTCCTTTATTCTCTCAAGAAAGGGCCAGGACCTGGTAAAAGAAGCCGGTTCAATTCCGTTATTCTAAATCCATACGGAGCCGTGCATTGAAACGTCAAATAATAGATAAAGGAGTGCATTCAACGTTTTTATTGATTGCACTCTTTTCCATAACAGCCCTGTCTTTGATTATGGTATTCCTTTTTATCGAAGGGATTCCCATTTTTGATCTGATCAGTGTTAAAGCGTTTGTCTTTGGTCAATACTGGTATCCCACAGATGATCCTGCGGATTTTGGAATTCTTGCCCTTATCCTTGGATCTGTTTGTGTCACCCTGCTATCCGGCATGATGGCAATCCCTTTGGGGATCATGACGGCCATCTACCTTGCAGAAATCGCACCCCCAAAAGTGGCTGAAATTGTTAAACCCATTGTAGAGTTAATGGCATCTATGCCATCTGTGGTTATTGGTTTTTTCGGCATGGTGGTGGTGGCGCCGTTTATCCAGCAGCTTTTTAATATTCCCGTTGGTTTGAATATGTTTAATGCTTCTTTAATGCTTGCTTTTATGGCTGTCCCCACCATCTGTAGTATTTCCGAAGATGCGATTTTTTCGGTTCCGGTTGCATTAAAAGAAGCATCCTTTGCCCTGGGGGCCACCCATTTTGAAACCATTGCAAAGGTCATTATCCCGGCATCCCTTTCAGGCATCTGCACAGCTGTGATTCTCGGGTTGTCAAGGGCCATCGGAGAAACCATGGTGGTCCTTATGGCAGCAGGCGGAGCCGCCATGATCCCGGGGTCCATTTTTGATCCTGTCCGGCCCCTGCCGGCAAGCATTGCTGCTGAAATGGCCGAAGCACCGTTCAGAAGCGAGCACTATCATGCGTTGTTTGCCATCGGAATCGTTCTCTTTTTGTTTACCTTAATTTTTAATTTATTTGCTGACTATCTTTCTCATAAATTCAGGCAGGTGGGGGAGGCGTCATTATAATGATAAAAAAAAGATTGTTCACACAAAAAATATGGTTTTCAATTTTAAAAATGGCTGTCCTGATCAATGGCGCAGCCCTGGCAGTGATCCTGTATTTTATTTTGTCCCGAGGGTGGCGGGCCATTTCATGGGAGTTCTTGACCCAGGCGCCCCGCGATTCAATGACGGCCGGCGGGATCCTGCCCTGCATTGTCGGGACGGTTTGTCTGTGTCTGGTCACCATATTTGTGGCATTGCCGATCGGCGTGGCATCTGCCATATATCTGAATGAATATGCAACCCAGGAAAAGCTTGTCCGGGTTATCCGGCTCGGAATCAATAATCTTGCAGGGGTCCCGTCCATTGTATTTGGATTATTCGGTCTTGCTTTTTTTTGTATTGTTCTGAAAATGGGCGTATCTGTCGCAGCCGGTGGATTGACCCTGGGGATCATGACCCTGCCGGTAATTATAGGCGCATCAGAAGAAGCGTTAAAATCGGTTCCCAATACCTATAGGGAAGCCTCCCTTGCCATGGGAGCAACAAAGTGGCAGACCATACGAAAAGTAGTTCTACCGGTGGCCTTCCCCGGTATTATTACCGGTTCAATACTGGGGATAAGCCGAGCTGCCGGGGAGACGGCCCCGATTATGTACACGGGTGCTGTTTTTTTTACACCGGATCTGCCAACATCCATATTTGATGAGGTCATGGCATTGCCCTATCATATTTATGTCCTGGCCACTGCCGGAACCCATATTGAAGCAACCCGTCATCTGCAATATGGAACAGCGCTTGTGCTGATTGCGCTGGTGCTTGGAATGAATCTTTTTGCCATCATACTGCGGTCTAAAATGAGAAAAAAGTTGAGGATATAGCTTAATGGAAAGCAATATTAAAATGCATACAGAGAATCTGGATTTCTTTTATGGAAATTTCCAGGCGCTTTATACGGTTTCAATTGAATTTGCCCAAAATCGGGTAACAGCCCTTATCGGCCCGTCCGGGTGCGGGAAAAGTACCTATTTGAGGTGCTTGAACCGGATGAATGATTTGATTTCCGGAATCAAGGTCAAGGGTCAGGTCATACTGGATACCGAAGACATTTATGACCCGTCCTTAGATGTAGTCACTTTACGAAGACGAGTGGGCATGGTTTTTCAAAAACCCAACCCCTTTCCAAAATCCATTTTTGAAAATGTTGCTTATGGATTGAAAGTAAATGGTGTTAAAGATACGGCAAAAATAACCGAGATTGTTGAAAAAAGCCTGAAACAGGCTGCCATCTGGGATGAGGTCAAGGACAGACTCAATGAGTCGGCTCTGGGGCTTTCCGGGGGTCAGCAGCAGCGCCTGTGTATTGCCCGTGCCCTTGCCGTCGGTCCTGAAGTATTATTGATGGATGAACCGGCATCTGCCCTTGATCCCATAGCCACGCAAAAGATTGAAGAACTCATCGGTGAGCTTTCAAGCAAACTCACCATTATCATTGTGACTCATAACATGCAGCAGGCAGCAAGGGTCTCTGACAAGACAGCCTTTTTCTATATGGGAAAGCTCATTGAGATCAATGATACAGACACCTTGTTTACAAAACCAGGATTAAAACAAACAGAAGATTATATTACCGGAAGATTTGGTTAAGGAGAGAAAGATGCCAGGCCATCTGCAAAAAGAAATAGAAAAAATTAAAAAAGAAATTCTGTCCCTTGGGGCCATGGTGGAAGACCGGCTTCAAAAATCAATTTTTGCCATTAAAACAATGGATTTCGTGCTGGCACAGAAAATTATGGATAGTGATTTTGAGATTGATGAACGTGAGATTGAAGTGGAAGAGGAATGCCTGAAAATACTGGCCCTGTATCAGCCAGTGGCAACGGATTTGCGGTTTCTTGTGGCCGTTATAAAAATTAACAATGATCTGGAAAGAATTGCAGATTATGCAGTCAACATCTCAAAACGGTTTAAAGCATCTTCCCATGATCCGGGTAAATTTAAATATGATTATACATCCATGGGCGATCAGACAGGAAAAATGTTGAAAAAGAGCCTTGATGCCCTGGTGCGGATGGATGTGGATATGGCATACGAAGTCCTTGATATGGATAAGGATGTGAATATCATGAGAAACGATGCCTATGATTCAATGAAAAAAGATATTCAATTACATCCTGAAATGGTGGGTGAAATAATTAATATGTATTTGATATCAAGGCATTTGGAAAGAATTGGAGATCACACCACCAATATTGCAGAAGAAGTGATTTACCTTATAGAGGGGGAAATTATCAGGCATAGGTGAGTATTGACAAATACCCGTCAATTTATAAAAATCAAACAAAGGGTTTATGGATTTTAAAAAACAGGAAAAAATCATGGCAAAAGAGACCATTTTAATCGTGGATGATGAAGAAGACATCATTGAATTGATAAAATACAACCTGAAAAATGAGGGATACTCAATATTGACAGCATTGACCGGCGAACAGGCCATAAAAATAGCCAAACAATCCCTACCCGATTTGATGGTTCTTGATTTGATGCTGCCGGGGATTGATGGTTTTGAAGTAACAAAATATCTGAAAAATAATGAACAGACCCGTGATATGCCCATTGTCATGCTGACGGCAAAAGGAGAAGAGTCTGATATTGTTACCGGTCTTGAACTGGGCGCAAATGATTATATATCAAAACCTTTCAGTCCAAAGGTTCTTGTTGCAAGAATCCGGGCCATTTTTCGGAGGCACAAAAATAGCAACAGGGATACCCCTGGCAGCATAAAACAGGAGGGGGACATGACCATTGACCGGGCAAGGCATGTGGTCACCATCCAAGGGAATGCCGTGGATCTGACCCTGTCTGAATTTGAACTGCTTTGTTTTCTGGCAGATAAAAAAGGCTGGGTGTTTACCCGGGGACAGATCGTTGATGCCATCCGAGGTGAAAATTATGCAGTAACCCAAAGAAGTATTGATGTCGTTATTGTTGGACTGCGAAAAAAATTAAAAACTTATGCTTCAATCATTGAAACGGTTAGGGGTGTTGGTTATCGGTTTAAAGAATAAAAATTATGATTAAAAAAAAGAAATTGATCTGGCAGATTTTCCCTTTATTCCTGATTGTGATTGTTCTCTCTCTTTCATCGGTTACCACTTACTCAACAAGTTGTTTTAAGAAATTTTTTCTTAAAAATTTTGAAAAAGAATTAACCATCAGGGCAGAATTATTGCAAATAAGTTTTGCTGATATTTTATTGGATGGTATTACAAATGGTGATCAGGCTCAGATTCAATCTGTTGATAAATATTGTAAGGATATTGGAGAAAAGGCCGGGACAAGGGTCACTATTATTTTTCCTTCCGGCGTTGTTGTGGGAGATTCTTTCGAGGATATTAAGATAATGGAAAACCACATGAAACGGCCTGAAATTATGGAAGCCCTGAAAAGAAAAAGGGGAGTCTCAATCCGGTATAGCTCAACGCTTGATCAAAATATGATGTATATTGCTTTGCCAGTGATACATGAGGGTCGAGTGATAGCCGTGGTAAGAACATCTGTTTCTGTTTCTGTCATTGACAACAAAATAAAATCGGTCAGAAATAATATCCTTATTGCCTTGGCTCTTACAATCCTTGCTGCGGCGATTGCAAGCTTGTATGTAACCAGAAGAATTACACTCCCGGTGGAGCAAATGAAAATAGGGGCTGCAAAATTTGCCAAGGGAAATTTGAGCGAAAGGCTTGCCATACCGGAGGCTGAAGAATTGTCTGAACTTGCGGTTACCATGAACCAGATGGCTGAAAATTTGGCTGAGAAGATTAAGGCTTTTCAAAATCGGAGCATGGAACTGGAAGCGGTTCATGCCAGTATGCAGGAAGGTGTCATCGCCATAGATAAGGATGAAAGAATTATTACGATTAACGATGCAGCTGCAAAAATATTTGATTTTCCCGCATCTCAACTTAAAGCCAGATATATTTTAGAAGTTGCAAGGAATATTGAGTTTCAAAAATTTCTTCAACGGGCATTGGCAACCCATGAACCTGTTGAGGATGATATAGTGATCATAAGGGATAAGAACCTGATTTTAAATATTCATTCAACCGCACTTTATGATACCGCTGAAAAGCATATGGGAACCTTGATTATTTTTCATGATATTACACGGATCAGACGTCTTGAAACGATGCACAAAGATTTTGCCTCCAATGTCTCCCATGAGTTAAAAACTCCTTTGACAACCATAAAGGGATTTATTGAAACCCTTCAGGAAATGCTTGTCACTAATGACACGGGGCAGAGTGAAAAATTTTTAAAAATCATTGAAAAAAATGTAACGCGGATGATCGATCTGATTAATGATCTTCTGGCCCTGTCACGACTTGAACGGCTACAGGGAACAGATATCCTGTTCGAAAAGCAGAATATAGCAACATTGATCCAGAGCGCGGTAAACACCTGCAATGACAGTATCAAGGGAAAAAATACCACGGTCAGCATTGACTGTGCTGAGGATATGACTGCCAGGGTTGATCCAATTCTAATGGAACAGGCCATTATCAACCTTGTGGACAATGCCGTAAAATACAGTTCTGAAGGCAAACCGATCACCATAACCGTGACAAACCAAGGTCATTTCATGGATATTGTTATTAAAGATAACGGCAGCGGAATTGATAAAGAGCATTTATCCAAGATATTTAATCGGTTTTACAGGGTGGATAAATCAAGAAGCAGGCATGAGGGTGGTACAGGCCTTGGTCTTGCCATTGTCAAACATATTGTTCAGTATCATAATGGAAAAATTGATGTCACCAGCATAAAAGGTAAGGGCAGTTCCTTTAAAATCAGTATTCCGGTGTAGTGCCCGACCGAAAACCGCCCATTTTAAATACGCACTTTGAAAATACCAGGTTAATTTTTATTTTTAAAAAAAATTATCCAAACAATAAGGCAGCATTTTCTCCCAATAGTTGTTCTTTTTGACGCGTGTTAATATTGGAGTTCTCTATATCCTTGTAATATCTACCGGGTGTCAATAAGGGAAAATCCGTTCCAAAAAGAACCTTTTCTATCACGCCTGCAGCAACGGCCATATCATAGATTTGTGAATCATATAAAAACAGGGAAGCTGCCGTGTCATACCAGATATTTTTTAAAACGCTTTTTGTTTCTTTTTTCATTATGTTGTAAAGAAAGATTCCCCCTCCCCAGTGGGCCAGTATGATTTTATTGTCAGGAAAGGTTTTGGCAAGTGTGTATATTTGTTCCAGAGTAATGGGGGTTTTTCCGGGATATTTGTGTCCGACAGGTTCATTGGTGTGGATCATGCAGGGCAGGTTTCCTTTCTCTCTTAAAACGGTCATGACAGGATCAAGGAATGTCAAAGCGGCTTTGTCAATTCCAGAAAGGTAGAATGCCAGTTCTCCTGCACCACAAAGACCTGCGTCAATACATCTTCGGGTTTCATTGGCCGCGCCTGCCCAGGCAGCATCAAAACAGGCAAGCCCCTTAATCCTGTCCGGATATTTCCGGACGGACTCAATGATGACATCATTGTTTGTCTTTGCATGGTCAGGGGTTCGCCAGGGGAAACCACAAATAATAGAGATATCAACCTGATACCTGTCCATTGATTTTAATAAGTCAACAATATTGCCGATGGCAGCTTTTGGGGAATTGTAAAGCAGTTTGAACTCAGGTTCATTATCAAAATATCTGGATCGATCCTGTTTGACCTGTTCCGGGAAAATATGGGTATGTGTATCAATAATCATATCAATTATCCTAATAGCAGCCGGCCCGAAGAGGAGCGTATGCTCACAAAAATTTTCAGGTTTTCGGTCAGGCACTAAATAAATAGGTTAGTTATTGTAAAATAGCCTAGGGCAATATATATTAGTTTATTCTTGCAAACAAGGGCTTGAATAGTGTTTGCTGGAAAATTGGCGATTTTAGGGATAGCACTCAATAAAGGACAGGAATGAAATATTACCCCATTTTTCTTGACATGCATGGCAGGGATTGCCTTGTTGTAGGGGCTGGGCCCGTGGGTGTTAGAAAGGCTGTAACCCTTGAAAAATGCGGTGCAAGTGTAAAACTCATCAGTGATGCGTTTTCAGCCAGGTTTGATGAATTACAAAAAACATCCATTTGTTTTGTGAAAAAAAGATATGAAAAAAAAGATGTGAAAGGGATGTTTTTTGTTTTTGCGGCCACCAATAATGCTGATTTGAACCGGCAGATAAAAGACGACGCCTCATTGCTCAATATTCTTTGTAATGTGGCTGATGCCCCTGATAATAGTGATTTTCTACTTCCTTCGATAGTGGAAAGGGGGGATCTGATTGTGGCTGTCTCAACATCTGGATCAAGTCCTGCAATGGCAAAGAGAATCAAACAGGATCTTGAAAATCATTTGGGTCCTGAGTATGCGCAATTTCTACGGTTGATGGGCAATATCCGAAAAAGGCTTTTATCATCTGGGGGTGCTCCAGATGATCATAAAGCAATCTTTCATGCCCTTATTGAGAAAGGTGTCCTTGCGTTGATCCAGGCCAATGATGACATAAAAATAAACGCGGTCTTATGGGATGTTCTTGGAAAGGAATATACGTATGAAGATCTTGTTTTTTCAAGGAGTGATGAATGAATCTTCAAACTGCTCAAATGGTACTGCAGATAGCAACCCTGCTTTATTTTATCAGTATGTCAGGGTATATTTTGTTTTTGTTTAATCAAAAGAAAATCTATCAAAAAACAGCCTTTAATTTAATTTTAGCAGCTGTTGCGTTTCATTTTATCAGTATGATGATTTACACCATGGCAACACAGCATGTGCCCATACAGAATTTATCCCAGAGTTTATCTCTTGCTGCATTTTTTCTGGGCTGCATGTTTTTATTTTTCCAGTATAAATTTGATCTTAAAATTCTCGGGGTATTTGCTTCAATATTGTTATTTGCCATCATGGTCATTGTATGGATACTGCCAGAGGCACTGGTGGAGAAAAATATTGTTTTAAAAGGCTTCTGGCTTTATTCCCACATTGTTCTGGTGTTTACAGGTGAGGCATCTCTTGCATTGGCATGCGGAGCAGGGATTTTGTACTTATTGCAGGAAAAAGGGATTAAGACAAAAAGACCTGGTTTTTTTTACAAACGACTGCCCTCGTTGGATTTTCTGGATAATGTAGGATATACCTGTTTGACCACAGGGTTTGCCCTGCTGACCATCGGACTTGTGACAGGGTTTATTTATGCAAAAGTAATCTGGGGCAGATTCTGGAACTGGGATCCCAAAGAAGTATTCTCTGTGGGAACCTGGCTTGTGTATGCTGCCTTATTGCATTTACGTCTTTATTCGGGGTGGCGGGGTAGAAAATCAGCTATAATGACGATTATCGGATTTTTCATCATCATATTTACGTTCATTGGGGTCAATATGCTGTTAGGCGGTTATCACCAAACCTTTATAAAATAAAGAAAGAACAAAATAAAGAAAGAACCATGTCAAAAATTATATTAATCGGCATAAATCATAAAACAGCACCCGTTGAACTCAGAGAAAAACTGTCTTTTTCCAGTGAAGAGACAATAGCGGCACTTGAATTATTAAAGCAGGACACGGATATTAAAGAAAGCCTCATCTTTTCAACCTGTAACCGGACAGAAATTTTATATATACCGGGAACGGGTGAACAGGTTGATAAAATTATTGAGTTTATTTCACATCATAAAAAAATTGATATTTCTGAATTTAAAAGTGCTTTATATGTTTATAAGGAAGATGAAGCGATCCTGCATTTATTTAAGGTTGCATCAAGCCTGGATTCAATGGTTGTAGGCGAACCCCAGATTTTGGGACAGGTTAAACAGGCCTATAGGACTGCCGTGGAAAACAATGCCTCGGGTGTGCTGCTGAATCGACTGATGCATAAAACCTTTAATATT
>CAYWGN010000123.1:0-14738 GCA_964457495.1 uncultured Desulfobacula sp. | reverse complement strand
ATTTTCATTACATGCTTCAATGGCCTGGTAATCATTCAAAGATCCCCCTGGCTGCACCACGGCTTTCACTCCCTGGTTCAAACCCACATCAATACCGTCTCTAAAGGGGAAAAATGCATCAGACACCATGGCAGATCCAATAAGACCTCCCTGGACTTTCTTTACATCATTTTCAATTTGCGCCCTTTTATCCACATCTGTTAAATCGGCAAAGGAGATTTCATATTGTTCAAAACTATATCTGTCAGCAAGTTTCCGATAGGCCTTGTCAACGGCAATTTCTGCAACCCCTACCCTGTCCTGCTCGCCTGTTCCGATCCCAACGGTAACATTGTCCTTTACATAAATCACTGAATTGGATGTGATGCCCGATTCCACAAGCCATCCAAACAGCATATCCTGTAATTCCTGTTTTGTGGGCTCACGATTGATCTTGTAAGTTTGCCCTTTATACTCCGTTGCCGACACAATTAAATCCTTTTCAGACAGGGTCTGGGGAACAAAAGACCATTGGGCAACCAAACCACCATCCATCAGGCTTTTAAAATCGATCACCCTCTCACCGATAAAACTCTGGAGTTTATCAATATCATTAATCCGGATCACCCTTAAATTTTTCCTGGCACCCAATATCTCCAGGACCCCATCTTCAAATTCCGGTGCCACCACAACTTCTGCATACTGGCTGGCAATGGCCTGGGCCGTGGTTTTATCCACAGATTTATTCAATGCGATACAGCCGCCAAAGGCAGCCACACGGTCTGCCATATAGGCTTTTTGATAGGCTTGTTCAAGGCTTTGTGCCCGGGCAGCCCCGCAAGGGTTGTTATGTTTGACAATCACGGCACAAGGGGTATCTGTAAAATATCTTAAAATATTCAAGGCATTGTCAGCATCCGTAAGATTGGTTTTTCCCGGATGTTTTCCAGATTGAAGCAATTCAATATCAGACACCAGGTATTTACCAGGCGAAATTGTCCTGGCATCACCAAGGGCCAGATTCCCATTGACAAGCCTGTAGAGTGCGGCTTCCTGCCCAGGGTTTTCACCATATCTCAAGCCTTTATTCACACCTTCAATCACCCAGGACACCTTTTCATAAAAAAGGGTCTGCCTTTTATTCCCATCAACAAATGAGACTTCCATCTGGGGGGTAAAATGATCATCCATAATTGTTTTATACATCTGTTTAAGATCTTTGGGCATGACTTATTCTCCTGATTTATAGCATGATTTAATATTGTTTAATGATTTTGCAGCAAGATAATCGGCAATGGTCCTGTCATAAATTGCCGTATGCTCAAAGGCTTTTTGAGCAAGCTCAAACCTGTCCTCAAGGGAGATAGTCCCATTATTGGCCCTAAGTTTTGCAAGTATTAAAGGATAGGAGGAAGGCTCCACAACAGATGCCACCCGGATAAAATTTTTGGCAGATGCCCGGATCATGGTTGGGCCGCCAATATCAATATTCCCCCTGGCATCCTCACAGCTCACTCCCTCTTTGGCAATTGTTTCACTAAAGGGGTAAAGGTTCACCACCACCATATCAATGGCAAGGGCAGCAGTTCTTTTTAAATCCTCTTTATGGGCATCATTATAGGTTTCCGTCAAAAGCCCCAGATAAATCTTAAAATCAAGGGTTTTTACAAGCCCTCCCTGGGTTTCAGGCTGGCCCGTATAGTCAGACACCTGTTTTAAACAGGCATCAGCTTTTTGGCCCAGGATCTGTTTTATTTTACCATATGTTCCACCCGTTGACAGAATAAGAATTTGAGGATTCACTTCCACCAGGCCAGGAATAAAGGCCTCCAGGCCAGATTTATCAGAAACACTTACCAGAACGGTTTTGATTGTTACCTGATCATCAATCTTTTCTACTATATTTTTGGTCATGATTTTTCCTTACATTTAGGGTGAAAGTAAATATATTTTCTTTTTATAATCCAGATTAATAATATAATTAGCGCCTTAAAGTCAAGTCTCGCTACAGTAGACAAGAAAGCTTCTCCAACAATGGCCTGACCTTTTCCAGGTGTTCTGGCGGAACCATCAGTATGGATATTTTTTCATTAAGAATAAACCTGGCATCATCGGCTATCCTGAAGCGATCTGTAAAACCAGCGAAAGCACTGTCCGATAGAAATAAGGCCAGCATATCAGATAAATTTCCAGTAAACCCTTTTTGATCCAAGTGTTCTATGGTTTGCAAAAAAAGGGTATTGATGGTCAAAACAAAGGGTGGAATTTGGGCGTACCCCTTTCCCCTGCAATGAACCTGGGACAATAAAGCCCGGCACCCAAAAGGTCGGGCATCATAGATACTGCACAGCTTATCCACAAGCATGGGGCATTGCCCCCAGGCAGGATCATTTTCTTCGTCAGGGATTTCATTGCCCTGCCGGCACAGTCTTGCAAACATATTTGTTGTCATCTTTGGAATATATCTTTTTTTTGGGGAATGCTGTTCAAGACGGGTGTTAAGCTTTTTCTTCTCCTGCGGAGTTAACGAGTTGATCAAAAAGCCTGCTTCAAGGCTTGTCATGGTAACATTACAGGTGCAGCAGGACGAACATTTTTTTTGGCATTCAACATCAATATGTTCAATTGCCTCATAAAAAAACCTATAGATCTTTTTTAAAAGATCTATATTCGGTTCAAGCCCTTTATTTTTCATTTCAAGCTCTTTATTTTTTTATCTGATTAAATTTTTTAAAAAATAAGTTTTCATATTGTACTGCACCTATCCTAATTTATTTGAACAGTCAAATTTATTGACTGTCTTTGAATATAGAAGGTCGCCATTTTTTAAATAATTTATTTTATTTTTATGATTGACATTACAATTTTATTCGATCTAAGTTACTAATTATCGAACTGGATTGTGTTTATTTCACAAAAATTAAAAAAGGATAAAATTATGAAGAAATTCATCTTTAGCAGTATCAGTATCTTATTTTTAATCTTAATAGGCAGTGTCATGGCAGGGGAGATTTCTGTAGGTTCTGTCACTCCACTTACTGGAAAACTTGCCGTATATGGCGAAGGATTTCAGCAAGCAATGCTGCTTGCTGTGGATGAAATTAATGCTGCCGGGGGTATCAAGGGTAATACCTTTAAGATAGTATTTGAAGACAATAATTCCACGTCCAAGGGATCTGTGTCCGCCATCAGAAAACTTATAACCATTGACAAACTTCCCCTTATCTTTGGCCCTGCTGCAAGCTCAAACTTCCTTGCAGTATGCCCGATTGCCCAGGAAAATAAGACCATTCTCCTGGGTGCTGAAAGTGCAGCAGCAGCCATTTCTAAATGTGGTTCCTATGTGTTCAGGGTTTTTCCCTCAGACCTTCTCCAGGGAATTGGTGTGGCTGAGCTTACCAATTTTCTGGAATACAAGGAAGTTGTGCTGACCTATGTTAACAATGACTGGGGCGTTGGACTGGCAGAAGTCTTTAAGACCGAATTTACAAAAGCCGGCGGTAAAATCATTGATGAACTTCCCCATGGAGAGGGGAAAACTGATTACCGAAGCGAAATTCTCAGAATGAAAAGTAAAAACCCAAAGGCAATTGTCAACCTGACCTATATTAAAGAGGGTGCCACCATATTAAAACAGGCCTACGAGACAGGTCTTAATGTCCAATGGCTCATGGGATCAGCTTCCAAATCACCCAAGTTGGTCGAGCTTGCCGGAAAAGCCAGCGAAGGAGTCATTGGCACCTATCCTACCTTCTCGCAGGAGACTTCCCAGTACAAGGCCTTTAAGACAGCATGGGACAAAAAATATCCTGGAAAGAAAACTCCCATATTTGGTGAATACAATTATGACATGGTAAAATTGACAGCATTGGCTCTTCAATCAGCTGCTTCCTATGGTTCTGATGATATCAAGGCCGCTTTGATGAAAGTAAGCAAGGGGTATATAGGAACAACCGGTGATAAATCTTTTGATGAAAATGGAGATGTCGGTGCATCCTATGGCAGGTGGACGATCAAAGATGGTAATATCACAGATTATAAATAAAGAGAATTGATCCTGATGACAATCTATTATGTTCAGCTGCTTACAAACGGGATTATTGCAGGATCAATTTATGCCATGTTTGCAGTGGGACTTGCCATGGTTTACGGGGTTTTCAAATTTATCAATTTTTCCCATGGGGAACTTATAACGTGGGGAGCATATCTTACTTTGATGTTCTCCTCACCTTTATTTTCCCTTCCCCTGTATTTTGCTGTAATCCCGGCCCTTGTCATTACCGTGGGAATAGGACTTGCCCAGGACTTTTTTGTTTACAGGCCTTTGCGCCAAAGCAATCCAATAGCCATCCTCATCGCTTCCATAGGGCTATCCTATCTGTTGAGGAATGTCATAAGACTTTGCTGGGGTTCAGACCTGCAGACCTTTGATCTGACCCTATCCAGAGGGCTCATTTTTTGGGGCATTTATATCACAAAGACCCAGATTCTCATGATGCTGTCAGCTTTACTTTTCTTTGGTATTTTGTATTTTCTTTTAACAAAAACCCTGCTGGGTAAGTCATTAAGGGCTGTATCAGACAATATGGAGCTTTCCTCCATCATGGGGATCAACATGAAAAAAGTTACCTGCACTATATGGGTGCTTGCATCCGTGTTTGCAGGTTCAGGAGGCATTCTTCTTGCACTTGATACCAATCTTGATCCCATGATGGGTATGAATAACCTGATAAAGGCCTTTGCCGCAGTGCTGCTGGGAGGAGCCGGCAATATATGGGGTGCACTGATTGGCGGACTTTTCATTGGAATTGCTGAAAATATAAGCGTGGCTTTTATCTCACCGGATTATAAGGATTTTATCGCCTTTGGACTGATTTTTATTCTTCTTCTTTTCAAACCCAGGGGAATCTTTGGTATTGCAGGAGGGGTGCGCTGATTATGGATTATATCTATCACATCCTTATTATCTGCCTGATCTATTCAATATTTGCTCAGTCTTTAAATCTGGAACTTGGATTTACAGGGTTATATAATTTCGGCCATATTGCTTTTTTCGGAATCGGAGCCTATGCTTCTGCCCTGTTGAGCCTGAAAGGCGTATCTATTCCTGTGGCCATAATGATGGCCATGACAATTGCAGGAATTTCAGGAGGTCTTTTTTCCATCCCCGCACTTCGTCTATCAGGAGATTATTTTGGCATTGCCACCTTTGTCTTTGCTGAAATGGTCCATCTTATTTTTTTAAATGAGCGTGACCTTACAGGGGGCCCCATGGGGCTTCCTGGTATTCCGAGACCTGACTGGATCGGTTCCGGAATTACAAGCCTTCCCCTTTTTCTGGTCTTTGCATTTTTTGCTGCCTTTGCCACCTTTCTTTTGCTCCGCAGAATAACAAACTCTCCATATGGAAGGGCCTTAAAGGTAATAAGAGAAGATGAATTTGTTGCCCAGGCCCTTGGCAAGAACACATTTATTATCAAAACCAAAACAATAATTGTCGGATCAATATTTGCCGGCCTTGCCGGTGCGTTATGGGCCCATTATATCACCTATATCAGTCCTTCGGATTTTACCCTGCAAGAGACTATTTTAGTGCTTCTTTGTGTAGTACTTGGTGGCAAGGGAACTAATTTTGGACCTGTTATTGGTGCCTTTGCAATCATCTTTTTTGGCGAATTCATACGGTTTATCCCCATCCCTTCCGGATATATAAGATTTGTGGCGCCTTTCCAGGGAATGGTCTATGGCTTTATTCTCATTGT
The DNA here is from genome assembly GCA_964457495.1 of uncultured Desulfobacula sp. Classification (GTDB taxonomy): domain Bacteria; phylum Desulfobacterota; class Desulfobacteria; order Desulfobacterales; family Desulfobacteraceae; genus Desulfobacula. The sequence continues at coordinate 8,997 of CAYWGN010000123.1, read as the reverse complement.
AATGATGCTCAAACGCCCTCAGGGAATTATATCAGAAGCTAGGAGATCATCCCCGAAGAATGCTTAGATTAGAAAATATTTCAAAACGCTTTGGCGCTCTTGAGGCTGTAAATGATGTTTCATTCAGCCTGGAAAATAGGGGCATCTCAGGTCTTATAGGACCCAATGGAAGCGGCAAGACAACTTTGTTTCATCTTATTACTGGCTTTTACAAACTTGACATGGGAAATGTCTTTTTTTTAGATCAAAAAATAAGCGGGCTTGCTCCCCATGTTATCAGCCAAAAAGGGATTGTACGAACATTTCAGCAGACAAGGGTTTTACCTTTTCTTTCTACCCTGGATAATCTGATTGCTGCTGCACCCAACCAGCTCGGGGAAAATCTTCTCCCCATTTTTTTTAAACCTTTGAAAGTTGCCATACAAGAAAATGAGAATACCCAGAAAGCATTGTCAATTCTTGAAACACTTGAACTGATAAAACTAAAAAATAGCCCTGCAGGAGACTTAAGCTATGGTCAGCAAAAACTCCTTGAGATTGGAAGGGTATTAATGGCAGATCCAAAACTGATAATTCTGGACGAACCGACTGCAGGTATCAATCCAAGCCTGATACGTCATCTTGTCAAGATCCTGAAAAACTTAAGTGATCAATCCATAAAAATTTTTCTCATTGAGCATAATATGCCGCTTGTGTCCGAACTTTGTGGCGAAATATTTGTCATGGACTCAGGAAGCCTCATTTTTTCAGGCACACCAGATGAAATACAGAATAATGAAAGGGTAATTGAAGCCTATCTTGGGAGAAAAGCTTAATGCTGCTGACACTTAATAATATAACAGCAGGATATGGCAATGCCCCCGTACTCTATGATATTTCGCTTAATGTGGAAAAAGGAGAACTGGTTTGTATAATAGGCCCCAATGGTGCCGGCAAATCCACGGTTCTAAGAACAGTGGCAGGACAACTTATCCCTTCCAAAGGAACGATAACCTTTAAGGGCGATAATATTTCCAAAATGGACATTGCCCAACGGGGTAAAAAAGGACTGGTTTTCATACCTCAGGGCATGAATATTTTTCCTAACCTTACCATTATCGAAAACCTGGAGATATCAGGAACCCTGCTTGAGGACAGGCATAGCCTGAACCTTGGTATAAGCGAAGTCCTTGAAAGATACCCTGTCCTTCACAAAAAACGCAATTTTTTTGCCAGGGAATTATCCGGTGGCGAACGACAAATTCTTGCCTTAAGCCGATCAATAATTCTAAAACCCGATCTTGTACTTCTGGATGAACCATCCCTGGGTCTTGCTCCCATGATTGTCGACATGATCTTTGATCAAATTGTTGAAATCGCTGAAAATGGTTCTTCAGTGCTTTTAGTAGAGCAGAACGCAAGAAAAGGACTTTCAATAAGCCACAGAGGATATGTATTGGAACTTGGCAAAAACCGTCTTACAGGAACAGGTTCAGAACTCCTTAAAAGCGATAAAGTCAGACAACTCTACCTTGGTGGATAAGAAAATAACAGGCGATTGAAAAAAAATAGCAAGGCTACTATAAATCCCTGAACATTCTCAATCATAATTTGCCGCTCTCAATTTAAGTACATATTGTTTTTCTGCTTGACATTACAATTTTATTCGGTATAAATTATAAATTATCGAATTGAATTTTATATTTTTGATTAAATAACTAATTTAATTCTGGAGACTCCTTGGACGACATAGACAGACACATCTTAAAAGCATTGCAACTCGACGGACGAAAAAAAAACAGTGAGCTTGCCAAAGAAGTTGGACTTGCGCCATCCACAATGCTGGACCGGGTCAAAAAGCTTGAAGACAAGGGGATTCTTAAAGGATACAGGGCCGCTGTAGATCCTGAAAAAATAGGCCTCAATGCCCAGGGGTTTGCCTGCATTTCCCTTGATCGGCACCGGGTCAAGGATATTGAGATATTGGAAAAGGAAATCAATAAGCTTCCCAATGTCCGTGCCTGTTATCATATTACCGGCAGGTTTGATTATCTTCTCCATGTGGTTGCTCCGGACATAGGTGATCTTGGCAAGCTCATCAAAGAAAAGCTGGCCACCATCCCTGGCATGGGAAAAATCGAAACCTTTATTGTTTACTCAGAAGTCAAGCCTGACAAGGGATGGCCCATTGATGCAGCCTTACCCTGACAAAAACCCACAAACAATAGATAAAAAAGGAGAATAAAATGACTAAAAAAAAAGCGATTCATGATTTTTATAAAATGAAAGAAAATGGCGAAAAAGTAACCTGGCTGACATCCTATGATTTTCCCACTGCCCAGTTTGCAGAAGCCGCAGGTCTTGATATGATTCTTGTGGGCGATTCCCTTGGCATGTGTGTCTATGGATACAAGGGCACAGTTCCCGTCACCATGGACCAGTGCATTGTTCATTGTGATGCAGTCCGAAGAGGTGCTCCCAACACATTTATTGTCGGTGACATGCCTTTTATGAGTTACCAGACCTCAGATATAGATGCTGTAAAAAATGCCGGTCGTTTTCTCAAGGAAGCAGATGTGGATGCCATCAAGCTTGAAGGCGGTACCAGGGTGGCCTCAAGAATCAAGGCCATCGTGGAAGCAGGGATTGTTGTTATCGGGCATATTGGTCTCACCCCCCAGAGTTCCGGGGCTTTGGGTGGTCACAAAGCCCAGGGCAGGACAGCCAAAGATGCTGCCCTGGTTGTTGAGGATGCCCTGGCTGTTCAGGATGCCGGTGCCCAGATGCTTCTGGTGGAAGCAGTTCCCCCGGAAGTGGCTCAATATATTGCCGGAACACTTACCATCCCAGTATTCTCAATTGGTGCGGGAAAAGAGTGTGATGGACAGCTTCTGATTGTCAGCGATCTCATCGGTCAATTCCAGGCATTCACCCCGAAATTTGTTAAAAAATACTGTGACGTTGCCACCATTATCACCGAGGCCATGAAAGCCTATTGCCTCGATGTCCGTGAAGGCAAATTCCCGGAAGACCAGCATTGTTACCACATGATTGAAGGAGAAAAAGAAAAATTTCTTAAACAAATGAAAAAATAAAAGGGGAAAAACCCATGACTGACCATAGAGAAATGCTTAAAATTGACGTAAAAGATCTTGATATTGTGAACCAGCTCATCACAAACCCTGACAACAAGCAAGTAAAAGAACTTTGCAACCTTATTGAAAAATTTGGCGGTGCCAAAGTTATTAATGAAAAAGCCACACAAGCCAGAAATCCTGAAAGCCTTATGCAATGTCTTAAAGAAATGAATTCCCCCTATGTTGCCGACCTTGAATGGCTGATGGAACAAAGGGACAAAAAAGCATTTATTTCAATGAAAGACTATTGTAAAAATATTCTGGGTGAAAAAGCTGATATCCCCTCTATTGATTCATCCAATGCAGTGACCCTTGAAATCAGTGCCATGCAGTTTTTCCCCTGGCTCATTGCCCAGGCCAAACAGGCAATTGAGAAAAAACAACTCATGCCGGGCCGAATTATCCGGGTAAGAAACATGGCAGAACAGGTTGAAGATAATGGTGATATAATTGCTACAGCTCTTGCCATGCAGATAATAGGTGCAAGCTATGTTGAATCCCTTGATACCCGCGGGACTGATGGCAGCAATGTTCATCTTGGGGGTCCTGGCACAATTACCGGATATTTTGCCGGGATTGGTCAGCCCAATGACTATGCCATAAAATGGGCTGAAGAATATCTCCATTACTACACCACCTATGGCATCCAGCAGGTGTTGAATGTGAATCCCGGTACTATTCTCTTAGGATACATGATGCACAGGCTTGGTGTGGACATTGAATTTAAAATATCAGTATACGTGGGCAATGACAATCCATACTTTATCATGTGGACACTCATGACGGCCAGACTCTTTGCAAGGGAAGACGGCACCACATCCCTTGTGGGCTTTAACCTTTCCAATTCCGTAAACAATGAGACCATCCGCCAGGCAAATGTCATCAGAAAACAATTAGGCCTTGAAAAACAGGTTCGTTTTGAGCACCATATTACGGAAACCTATAAATCCATAGTTCTTCAACCCTACAATCGCAGAGATGAACTCATTGAAATTGCCAAAGAAATTCCCAATATTTCTGCAAAGCATGAGGGTGGAGAAATTGATGTAGAGGAAAAAAGAGAACACCCGTCCAACATTCTTGAATACTTTTTATTAAAACAGGAAATTCTGGATAATGATCTGATGGAATCTCTGAAAACCAATTATCTTGACAAACATCACTCCGTCAACCTGACAGCCCGGGCATTGATTAAGTCCGGCACAGCTGTTATTGCCGCAAAAAATCTACATTAATATTTAAAAAAGGATATAAAAATGATTCCGTCAAGAATGCATCAGTTTTTGCACGATAATCTTCCCCAAAGTGTCTGGAAGAACCGCCTGATAAAGGATGGCCCTTTAAGATTTCTTGAATTCGGTCCCCTGGACATTGATCGGCTTCACCGCTTAGGTATCAATGTAGACCGCCTGGGGCCAAGGCTTGTATCCTGCATGTGGAATGAGGACAGCCCGCTGGAAATCGGTGGGTTTCTTGTGGTGGACAACCTTGCCATGGGTCAGCCGTCCATGGGGGGCACAAGGATGCTGCCGGATATCACCCCGGATATTATCCATAACCTTGCAAGGGGTATGACCCTTAAAAATGCAGCAGCCGATCTTCCCTTTGGTGGTGGAAAATCCGGTATTGTAAGACCTGAAAATCTTTGTGAAGAAGACCGGTATGAAGTCATCAAAGGATTTGGACAGCTTTTAAATCGGTACAAGGAAATCTATATTCCCGGCCCGGATGTGGGAACCAATGATGCAGATATGAAAACCTTTGCCATGGAAAATGGTCTGAATAATGTTGTATCAAAACCAGCTGATATGGGCGGCAACAGGATTGATGAACTAGGCGGAGCTGCCAATGGTGTTGTTGTGGCCACAAAAGCCCTGCTGGAACATCTGCCAAAATTAAAACAATTGCCCCAGTTTAAAAACATGGTCATTCCCGAACCTTCGGAAATGGATATTCTCATCCAGGGGTTTGGAGCTGTGGGTGCACATGTAGCACGAATTTTCCATGATTATGATCCTGACAACTGCCCCATTATCAAAGGGATCAGTGATGAAAACGGCTATCTTTTAAATTCAGACGGGCTCCCATGGAAAGAGCTCTTTGACATGTGGAAAGAGTTTGGTTCCGTCACCCAAAATTATTTCCATGATCGAATCCTTCACAAGGAAAGCCCTGAATCCAACCATACAGTCTTTTCCAATTCTTCCAACAATCTTCTCACCGAATCTGCATTCTGCCTGGTTCCGGCATCCCCTGTATTTAATTACCTGGATGTGGATGCCACAACAAGCCCGTCCATGACCACAGACAGGATGGGAACCTGGCAGATCATTGTTGAAGGGGCAAACACCTATTCTCCAAACCCTGCCAGAAAGGCAGAGCGCAGAAGAATGGAACGCCATGTCTACAGGGACAAAGGTGTGCTCATTGCAACAGATTACCTGGTTAATTCAGGCGGGGTCATATATGCTGCCCATGAAAGGATTGTTCCGACACCAGATCATCTTCTCATCCCCAAAAACATTTTGGGCAACCCAACTGCCATTGGAGCCTGGCTTGAGAAAAATCAGGATGATTTTGCAGATCTTGCTGAAATCCGCAGAAAAACCGCTGTTAAAAAACTTGAAACAGTGATTCGGCGAAATATGAAAGAGCTGGTTGACGGCCTGTGCAAGGATGCCGACAGTCTGCCCTGTGAGATTGCAGAAAAAATAAGTGTTCAGCGAATCGCTTCCATGGAAAAATCAAGGACAGCCCGGGATATCATGGAAAAAGCCCCAACCATAGGCGTGGATAAAAGCGTGACTGACGCCGCCCAATTGCTGGTGGATGCACATGTGCCCATTGTCAATGTCGTGTCTGAAAAAGGCAAACTCATAGGTATTGTGACCAATTGGGACATTACCAAGGCCATGGCTTCAAAATTACCCATGGATTCACCTTTGACCAAAATCATGACCGCAGATGTAATTACAAACTATCCTGATGCCACTATCATTGACTGCATTCGAAAGCTGGAAAACCATGAAATATCTGCCATGCCCATTGTTGAAGAAGATAAAGTAGTGGGTGTTATCTCAGGAGACATCCTTGCCAAAAGAACCCTTTACAGGCTCCTGCAGACCATGACATAAATTATCACATCCCACTTTTTTACCTTTAAAAGCTATCTTGCAGGCTTTTTCTACAAGATAGCTTTTTTTATTGCCCTGTTAATTTTTATCCAGCATATTGTAATTCTCAACGTATTAACGTATTTTAATATTTTAACCAACTCTGTCAGGAGAAAACAATGACTGCCGATGTCTTTTTCATGGATTTAGAAGCCACCTCAAGGGAGAACCTTCCCGAAAAACTATCAAGGCTTGTTAAAAAAGCAGGTATTGAAAATATTTTAAAAGAAAACGATCTGACCGCAGTAAAAATCCATTTTGGCGAACAGGGCAATACTGCCTATATCCGTCCCGTATTTATACGAAAAATCATCCAGACCATTAAAAAATACAAGGCAGCCCCCTTTCTCACTGATGCCAATACCCTCTACGTTGGCACGAGATCAAATTCTGTCGCCCATATTCACACGGCCATTGAAAATGGATTTTCTTATTCCTCTATGGATAGCACACCCATTATTATTGCTGACGGACTAATGGGAAAGAGTGAAACAAAAGTAACCGTTAATCAGAAAAACTGCAGCCATGTTTATATTGGTTCTGAAGTTATCAGCGCTAATTCACTGGTTTCTGTGGCCCATTTTAAAGGTCATGAGCTTTCAGGGTTTGGCGGAACACTGAAAAACCTTGGTATGGGATGTGCCTCCAGAAGGGGAAAACTTGACATGCATTCCAATGTCAGTCCCAAAATAAAAAGGAAAACCTGTATAGGATGCTCTGAATGCGAAAAGCATTGCCCTGCCAGTGCCATTTATCTTGAAGAAAAAAAAGCCTATATTGATAAAAACAAATGTATTGGATGTGGTGAATGCATTGTCAGGTGCCCCACCCAATCTGTGAATATCAACTGGAATCAGACCATTCCTGTTTTCCTGGAAAAAATGATGGAGTACTCCCTGGGGGTCCTTAAAAATAAAGAAAAAAAAGCTTTTTTCATCAACTTTATTACAGACATTTCACCTAAATGCGATTGTCTGTCTTACAGTGAATTCCCCATTGTCAACAATGTCGGCATTCTTGCCTCCACAGATCCCGTTGCCATTGACCAGGCCAGCGCCGATCTTGTCAACCAGCAAACGGCTTTGCCCGGAACAATATTACAAACAAATCTTGCGCCGGGTGAAGATAAGTTCAGAGGCCTTTACCCTGCTGTTGACTGGGAACATCAGCTTGACTATGCTCAAAAAATAGGTCTTGGGACAAGAGAGTATAAGCTTATCAAATTAAAAACACTGACCTATAAAAAATAATTCAAGGGGCTGTTTCACCCCGATACTGAACAGGATAGGTCTTGCCTTTTATTTTAAAAAACAATTGCCCGTCTTTTTCTTCCATAAACTTTGAAATTTTCAAAAGAGCTCGATCTTTGAACTTAACCCGATGTTCAGATGTTTGAATGTAAAGGTTATCATCCCGGGAAAAGAGTTGTTTTGGGTCAAACGGCATGGTGTCATTGGTATTTAATATGAGGACAATATCTTCATTTATTTTTATATCAAAAACAAAAAGTGCTGTATCTTCATAGCGAAAGTATACTTTTTCTTTGCATTCAGGTGTTTCCTGAAGGACATAATACCCATTTTCGTCTTTTTTGATGGAAGCATTAAAATATTTTATGATTCTGGGGTGTTCAAATTTCCCGTGTTCATTATGCCATGCGCCATTTTTATCCATCCAGAAAACAGCATCTTCTTTTGATATAATGATTTCTCTTTGCTCTTGTTGCACTATCCATCCACCTTTAATCTTGTCTTGTCGGTTATTATAAAAAAAATCTGTTTAAACTTTTTATAAAAAATTATTCAGAAGTAAACGTTTTTAAGGGAAAGTGTAATGCAATTGGATCAAAATCACGATCATCATGCAGTAAAGTCAATCCTTCAATGATGCAGAATGTTGCAATTATGACATCAATGGTTTTACGGACTGTTATTCCTTTTTTTCGAAGTACCCTGTAATTTTTTGCACTTTGAAAAGCAATTTGATATCCACCCATTGATCTGAATGGAAGCACATTTAAGAGGGCCTTTGCTGTCCTGAAATCTTTATCAGATTTAAAACCTTGTAGAACTTCTGTAAAAACTAAATCCCCCATAATAATAGGGAAATTGGATAAATATGAATCAAGTAAATCTGTCTGCCATGTGGGATTGCCGTTAAAATAGTCAATCCATACGGATGAATCGACCAATATCACTGATCCAATCTCATCGCATCAAGATCTCCATCCCATTTTAATTTACCCCGTAAATTTTTTAAGTATTCCTGTTTTTTTAATTGTACCAATAATTTCAAGCCGGTTTCAACAACTGCCTTTTTCGTTTTTATTTTGGTAAGCATCATTGCTTCATTCATAAGATCGTCGTCTATAATAATATTGGTTCGCATGTTTTTCTCCTGATTTAATGTGTATGCTTTATATATACATACACATTAAATCATAGTCAAGATTAAAAAGGCTGGCTGGATATTTGCCATAAGAATCATATTTTCTAACCAATTTACGTCAACCCGTTCAGATCAATTTACCTTTCCATCGCTGGATGGGACATATTGACAGGCTCTATGTCGGGCTACACTTGTGGCGGAAAAACTCGGTTCCCTCAAACAGTTCCCGCCACTTAACGTTACGCCCGCCAGAGCCTGTAACAACACGTCCCAAAATGCTCATTCAAGGCAAATTGACCTGAACTAGCTGCTGTGCCAAC
>CAYWGN010000122.1:0-14775 GCA_964457495.1 uncultured Desulfobacula sp. | reverse complement strand
TCTGATAGTTCAAAAGTCGCGTCCCAACAAGGCCGGCATCTAATTTCATAGCACACCCCCATTTTTATTTAGTTCTGCTCCAATACCCTGATAATTTGAAACATAGTTTGATTTGCCGGTGTCTTCACACCTTCTCTTACATTCCAGCAAGTTGAGGGCAGCACAAAAAAATTTCTTTTGTGTTATATAAAGAGATTTTAATAAAAGCAATCAGGAAAACAACATAATTTTATCCGACCCTTTGTCTGGTTTCCAGCCGAATTAAATACATACCGCTGCTGATAATAAATAAAATACCGATAAGAGTTGTGGGAGATGGGATCTCATTCCAGAAAACAAAACCCCACAGAACAGCCGGTACCATACCGACATACTCAAAAGGGGTTATGGTCGAAGACTTTGCCACGCGATGCTCTATTTTCTGAGAAACCCGTTTTTTATTTTTTCATACACCTTTATGGCAAGAGCAATATCTAAAGCCGCAAATCCCACACTTTCATAAATGGTTATTTCTTTATGGGTTTCACGGCCTGTTATCTTTCCAGTAATAATATCACCGACATTGCCATGAATTCTTGACTTGGTTATTTCACCATTGTTAAAGGGGACAAGAAGGTCCCCTGCAACATCCCATGTTTCATCCATATTATCGGTTACAATCTTATCAGCTCGAACAACGATTTTACTGTCAATCTCCTGCATATCAGGAGTAAATGAACCAATCGCATTGATATGAGTACCAAGAGAAACATTTTGGCTGTCAAAAACAGGTTTCATGGCAGTGGTGGCGGTAACAATAACATCAGCACCATAAACACAGGAATCTGAGGTTTTTGAGGCAGATATCAAGTAATCTCTGTTTTTGATTGTTTCTGCAAATTCTATAAATTTATCAATATTTTCATGAGATAGATCATAGACTCTGACTTCTGTTAATTTCATCACATGCTGAATAGCTTCTAATTGAGTTTGTGCCTGAATACCAACTCCGATAATGGCCAAAATTCCAGCTTTGGGTTTAGCCATATGTTTAGTTGCAACCGCTGAGGCTGCACCGGTCTTTAAGGCTGTCAGTAAAGTTGCTGCTATTGCTGCCCGGTGTTCTCCTGTCTCACCGGAATAAAGGTGAATGTCTGATATAACCGTATTTAGCCCTTTTTTTGCATTGTCAGAGAAGCTGGATGCCTGCTTAAAACCATAAAAGGATTTGGAGAGGTGGTTAGCAGCTAAAATGATAGCTGAGTTTTCTTTTCCCCGGACATTAATAGTCACTCGACCGGGGATCTCAATTTTCTTTTCTGAATAATCTTTTTGAGCCTCTTCAACCACCACAATAATCTCATCCATTGTTAGATTGTTTTTGACATCGTTTTCAGAAATATACATAATATACCCTTCATCTTAAATGATAAAATACAGTTTCATTTTTTTAAACTTTAATCTCGTTTGTTTATTAAAATTGAAATATTACTTAGCTTAAACAATACCATCTTCAAGTATGGGATTATTCTCAAGTATTCTTGCCGGGTTGAAAATAGCAAGATCAAGGATCGGTTTTGCCCCTGTTATTAATTCTGCTATGTATCTTCCCACAGCCGGCCCCTGCTGCAATCCATGACCGGAAAAACCATTGGCAAGATAAAAGCCTTTCAGATATGGCCACTCTCCTAAAATAGCATTGGCATCCAGGGTGTTGACGGCATAGAGTCCGGCCCACCCTTTGATCAGCTTCAGTGCTTCAAACACCGGTGCAAAATTATACAATTCTTCCCATAATCGTTCAAAACGATCCTGGTCCCAGGAAAAATCAAACCCAATGGGATCATCTTCCATGGATTTACCCATCAGCAGAAGACCACCGGTTTCTGATCTGAAATAGAATCCAGACGGTAGAACTGTCAATGGCAGAGGACCGTCGAATGAAAATGCAGGCTTCACAGCAAATACCTGACGTTTTGTCGGGTCGACTGGAAGTTCAATACCAACGGTTTTTACCAGTCGGGCTGCCCATGCCCCGGTACAGTTAACTATATGGGAAGAAAAAAATGTTTCTCCTGAAATTGTTTTTACACCTTGAATGACATTCCCGGTCCGCTCCCCATCTCCATCGGTTATCAGCTCAACCACCTCATCTTGCAAAAAAGAAACACCCATGGATTTTGCTTTTGCTTTAAACCCCATTAATACGGCATAGGCATCGAAATGGCCGTCCTGGGATCCAAAGGTACCGCACACAATATTGTCTAAATTCTCATAAATGGGATATTTTTCTCTTATTTTTTGGGGTGACCACCACTCAATGGCACATCCCAGCTCTTTCTGCATGTTAAAAGCTTTTCTGGCAGCCGGTTCATTTTTTTCATCATAGAGAAACAGATTACCTTCCCTGCGATAAAAAATGGCCGGTTTTATTCCGTCAATCGCCATTTCATCTTCAAAGTTTTCAAGTACTTTAAATGCGTATTGAGAAATCTGGACATTCTCCTTCAGGCTGAACTGGATCCTGGCATTCACCATAGACAGGGTTGTAGATGCTTTCTCATAACCCAGATCCTGTTCAATAACAATCACTTTTAAAGACGGATCAGCCATCATCAGATGATATGCTGTGGATGAGCCCATAATCCCACCACCAATAACAATAATATCAAAATTTTTATCTTTCATGTATCCCCCAGCTGTCTATTCGTTTTAATTTTTATCAATATCCATATATGGATCACCATAAGCTGTCACAAAAAGTTCAGTATCCAAAAATATTTCTTGGGGCCATCCTGCAGGCAATTTGCCCGCATGATCACTATACGTCGCTTCTACTTTAATATCTCCGGCTCCGGCCTTTTTTGCCAGCTCAATAATATAAGACCTCATATATTTTTCTGCATAAATTTTTGCTGCTTCAAAATTTGAAAAATCTTCAATCTTATCCGGGAGGTGTGCACGAAATATCAGACCTCCCTCCATCATTCGGATAACAGCCTGACTCCTTTGAATAATGCTGGCAGTGGCGGCACCAAATGCATTTGCCACATGGGCATATTCAGGAACGATCAACTCAGTATTCAAACATGATGCCACTGCCGGCATATATGCATTAACTGGCGCTCCTATAGCTACCAACGGTTTTTTTAGTTTGAATATGCAGGAAAGTTCCTCATCAGCCTTATTATTTAATGAATAATTAAGAATAGCAGATGCCGTGGTCTCTTTTTCCCATTGCGGCAATCCTATTTTATCCTCCATAACTTTACTCAAAAGTTCTTTCACCAGGCTGTCCGACAATTTTTTTACCAAGGCATTACAAAACTCTATTACAGCCATACCAACCTGGTTTGCAAGAAGTTCTGCTCCCAGATATGATGCATCTTTATCCCACAGATTCATTTGCCCCAGAACATGCAATGCATCTGTGGGCGTGAATGCTGAACGATGCAGTAGACCTTTCCTTTCAAGTTGTTCAATACGCCGCTTAATAACAAACTTTTTCCGATCCTGGGTAACAGTCAACAATGGCAATGGCTCTTTTTCCATACGGCATAGTAGGTCGCAATCTTCTTGTCGGAGATGATTGACCTGAGAACGGCCGGTTATGACAAATTGTCCTGCACTGTTTTCCCAGCTTTTTTCAAAAACCTGACTTCTGAGAGTTGGTAACACTATTGGATAATCGTTTGCCAAAAGACATAGAGGAATTGCACGACAGGGGCCCAGGAGGATGTCGCCCTGAGCACCGATTTCCACCAGGCTGTCTCCACCAATTCCCACGGTATGAATATCTACTGCCTCCACCATGGTCCTTCTGTGGCTGATATAAGCGCCTTCAGCAGTAATAGCAGGGCGCCCATTGATAAGCAGTGTTATATCCGTGGTTGTCCCCCCCATGTCCGCCACCCAGACATCCTTACACCCTGTCAAATGGTAGGCGCCAACACAGCTTGCTGCCGGGCCGGAAAGAATGGTTTCAATAGGTCTTTTACTCGCCCATTGGGCGGGTACAATTGCCCCGTCTCCCTTCACAATCATTAAGGGTGCAGAAATGTTCAATTGCGCAAGCGCTTGATCAATATCTGAAATAAGATTCTTTAAAAGGGGGATGAGCCTGGCATTATGACCTGCTGAGATAGCCCTGCTTACCGAATTCAGGCGGCTGGTCAATTCATGGGCACAGGTCACAGGCAAATTTGTTAATTTTTCCACCAATGCTTTTACACGCAATTCATGATCAGGGTTTCTAATTCCAAAATATCCTGATATTGCAAAAGCTTCTACTTGATTGCGCCTCGTCAGGATCTCTTTTTTGGCCATTTCTTCATCCAGAGGCTCAACTTCGTTGCCTTGGACATCATGGCCACCGGCCAGCCATACAATATCATCAGACCCCATTTCTTCCATAAACCCTTGATTCCGCAGCAATTGTTCATTATACCCAATGAGAAGCTTACAAATAGTGCCGCCATACCCCTCGGTGATTGCATTGGTGGCCAGGGTGGTTGAAAGGCAGACCATGCTGATATCTTTGGGAGAAAATCTTTTTGAACTGTCGTTTAGGCAAGAGTCAATTGCAGAAAAAATTCCTATAAACAAATTCTTTCTTGTTGTTAATGATTTGGCCGTGGATACAATTTTTCTTGTGGTACGATTTACAAGAACTGCATCAGTATAAGTACCGCCTGTATCAACTCCTAGGGAAAGACTCACCTTAGCGTTCCTTTTTGTTATGGCACCCCTAAACTATATATCTAAGAGGCCATTTCTATGGGCTTTTAAAAAATTCTTGCAATACCTGTCATGTCCGGCCAGGGCTTCTGCTGCAATAATACTTGCCATCATTCTTTTATCCAAAGGATTCATAATGGCACCATCCAGACCTTTTGAAATTGCCATGGATATGAAAGTTTGATTTAAAAATTGTCTGTTCGGAAGACCGTAAGAAATGTTGGAAAGGCCGCATATCGTATGAATATCTTTGAAAGTCGTATGAATTTTTTCCACGGCATTGATAAATTCCATGCCAAATCTATTATTAACAGATAACGGCTGCACCAGAGGATCCACAAAAATATTTTCTATTTTTACACCATTTTTTACCAATGCATTTACAAGAAAATCAGCTATTCTCATTCGATCATCCATGGTTTCAGGCATGCCCTCATCACTCATGCACAAAGCCACAACTTTTAAATCAGAACCGATAAGGATCGGAATGAGACTGTCATATCGTTCTTTTTCTAAAGAAATTGAATTGATCATGGGGGTCCCTTTGTGCACATTCAATACAGCTTCAATGGCTTTGGGATCCGGGCTGTCCAGGGTACATGGTAAATCCACAACTTCCTGTACGGTTTGAACTAACCATTTTAAATATTTAGGTTCATTGCCTACAAAAATCCCGGCATTAACATCGATATAATCGGCACCAGACGCTTTCTGGTCTTTTGCAATCTTTTGGATGGCAATTACATTCTTGGCTTTTATGGCATCCCCTACAGACTTACGACTGGCGTTTATAAGTTCTCCTACAATATACATCTATAAATTCTCCATTTATTCAACTATCTCCAAACAATTAAGCGTAATATATTTAGATAATATTAAACGATACCCATAATACGATCAGCTTCCTTAACAGCAGTAGATGCATCTTCTGCATAACCATCTGCGCCAATTTCTTCAGCCCATGCCCGGGTAACCGGGGCTCCACCAACCATAATTTTCACTTTTTTACGGATACCCGCTTCCTCAATGGCCTGAATGGTATTTTTCTGGCCGGGCATAGTGGTAGACAAGAGTGCAGATAAGGCGATGATGTCAGGTTTAAGTTCATTTATTTTATCCACAATGGTTGATGCGGGCACATCTTTGCCAAGATCAACAACGTCATATCCCGAGGCGCCCATAAGTAAAACCACAAGATTTTTACCGATATCGTGGACATCTCCCTTGACCGTTGCAATCAGCATGAGCCCTTTTTTTGTGATAGAGGCATCGCCCTTTAGTTTGGCTTCGATGTTCTTCATAACGTTGGTTACTATTTCACCACATCCGATCAGCTCAGGTAAAAAGAGGATCTCCTCGGCAAAGAGATCCCCGACTTTTTTTAGGCTCTCAGTGAGACCCTCATTAATGATAACCATGGGATCGACACCAGCATTTAATGCCTCTTCAACACTTTTTGCAACTACGGCTTCGTCCTGATCTATTACACCCTCAATTATTTTGTTTAAATATTCGTCTGTATTCATTCTATAGTCTCCTGATACATTATTTGTTAATTATGGCATCTAATTTAGCATCAATATCTTCGGGTAATTCCGGAGGCGTATATGTTTCCATCACTTTATAAAAATAATTTCTTGCCCTTTTGCGCATACTTTTTGCTTCCGGATCTTTATCCAGGGCCAAAAAACCCCGATCCATCACTTTGGGTAAAAACATTTCCTTTTTAAAGTTTTCCCGGGTATGCTTGGCCCTAATGAAATCACCGCCAGGGCCTACTTCCTTAAATATTGATAAATTTAATGTTCTGTCGTTAACCTCAATGCCTTTTTTCACCCATTTTATCCATCCGGCAATTTCATTATCAATAATCAAGGTTTCAAGACTGATGGCATTCTCATCTGCAAAAAGTCCCATTCCAACAATCATATTGGTGTCGGCAAGGGCAGGCAAAAGTCCGGTTCCCATTTTTTCCATACCCAGCTGAACATCAATGGATTTTGTATCGGCAAGAATACCTCCGCCGCCACAAGGAAGCCCATAATACTTGGCCATCTGACTTGTACCGATGCGCAGCATTCCAAATTCAGGTCCGCCATGGGAGCATGTGGCCGCCCGCATATCAAGGATTCTTGCCCAGCTGGCATAAATCAGGGGAACAGACGGATTAACCGCCTTTGCAAGGACAAAGCTACTCAATAATTCAGCATTGGCCATGACCAGTGTTGAGGCAAGGGTTGCAGGGGAAGTCCCTCCACACATGGGACCGGATTCAATAAAAAGAGGCAAACCGTGTTTTGCACACTCAACAATCAATTCAACGCCATCATTTCTGAAGTGTAACGGGCTGCTTAATGTTACCAGAGTGGAAAAGAAAGGTCTTGCTTGAAGAGCTTCAAGACTACCAGCCACTTCCACAGCCATTTCAATATTTTTTAAACAATTCTCCCTGTTTTGAGCTTCAGCAATGAAATGTTTTTTTGTATTGGTCAATAATATTTTTGTTTCTATGACATCGACAATGGAGGAAGGTACATCAGTGGGTGTTGCAGGAACCAATATAAAATCGGGAGGATCAAGCACATCTGACAGGCGGACAATATCTCTTAAATCATCACAAAGCACCTGGCGGTATTCATTTGTTTCAAAATCCAATACATTAGTGGCGATACCAACCGTCCCATAATAAACATGGTCCCCTCCTATAATAAGAGGTTCCCCTCCTTTACGATCATACAAACGAACAAAAGATGAGCACATGGCCAAAGTTTCATTAATGACATGATCTGGAATTCTCACCAATTGCTTTTTTCGATCAACCTTTGCACCTGCTTTTTCAAACAAGTCCATAGCCTCTTCATTTTCCGCAAGCGTTCCTACTTCCCACAACAAGGCACGAGAAGCCTGGTCTATATCCAACATCTCCCGGTCACTCAATATTTTTAGTTTGGGTTCCATTTTTTATTTATCCTGATTATCTTCTGTTATTGGTTCGTTGTCTGTTATGTAAATATTCCTTGGCCCTGAGGGCCAGGCTAAGGGGATAAGCATGCCTTGTTTGTCTTATTTAGCACTATTGGCGACCTAAAAGTTTGATTAAAATCCAAACATTCGTGGAATCCAGAGTGTTGTAAAAGGGATATAGGTAACTGCAAATAATACGATAACCAGAACTAAAAATGGCACCAGAATTTCTTTGCTCAGTTCTTCGAGGCTAATTCCGGCAATAGGACTGGCGATAAAAAGCACCTGGCCTAAAGGGGGCGTTATGAGTCCCATAGTTGTATTGATACAGACAATCATACCGAAGTGCAGTGGATCTATTCCCATTGCAATAGCTATGGGGGCTAACACGGGGGTAAATATTATGATCACCGGAATATTATCCATGAATGTTCCAATAACTAATAGGATTATATTGGTGAGCAGTAGAAAAACAATCGGGGATGTATTGCGTAGCATGTCCTCCATTAGAGCAGGTAATTGTTCTACTGCAATGACCCATCCCCATATGGTGGCTGTGCCAGCAACGATCATTACAATGGCCGTTATAATACCCGAGTGAACTAACATTTGTGGTAGTTGAGATAATTTGACCTTGCGGGTTATTAAGACAACAATAATAAAAGCATACCCCACGGCGATAGCAGATGCTTCAGTGGGAGTGAAAATCCCACTGATAATTCCTCCCACAATAATGAGCGGCATAATCATTGCCGGGATAACATCTTTGAATCCATTCCAGAGCTCAATTCCTGTTATTTTTCCTTCCCTAATAGGATATTTTCTTTTTCGAGAAATGATATAACTGGTGATCATCAAAGCCAAGCCTATGATAATACCCGGTAAAATGCCGGCCAAAAACAGGCCACCGACGGAAACATTACCGGATATGGCATAAATAACAACCGGAATGCTAGGCGGTATGACAGGGCCAACAATTGCCGATGCAGATGTTATTGCTGCAGAGAATTTGGGATCATATCCCGCCTTTATCATCATTGGAATTTCCACTGATCCTAGTGCGCTGACATCTGCGATTGCGGAACCGGTCATGCCACCGAAAAACATACTGGCCAATACGTTTGCCATGGCTAATCCGCCACGGATTTTTCCGATTATTAATATGGAGAAATGCAGTAATTGTTCGGTGAGCTTCCCTTGAGACATTAATTCACCAGCCAGAATGAAAAAGGGGATGCAGAGCAGAGGAAAGCTGTCCAGACCGGCGAATATTTTTTGGGGCACAATCTGTAGTGGAATATCTCCCATGGTTATGATAGCAGTGAATGCACTTATCCCAAGACTAAAGGCTATTGGGAGTCCGATAAGCATTGTTATGATGGTACAAAATCCTAAAACTAAAATTACCATAGTATCACTCTGTATTTTTTTGAAAGGATTCACATCCGTTCATTTTCAAAAGTTGTGATTGAGAAGTCATTGCGGCAAATACATGAAATAGCATAATGAGGCTGCCTGAAGGTATTGCTAAAAGGGGCCATAACATGGAGAGTCGAAGTGCCGGACTAAGCTGTCCCGCTTGGGAAAAACATAGCTTGAGACCAAAGAAACATACCAAGGCCAAAAAGCTGCCCAATAGGATAAAATTAAAAGAAAGTATCGGGATCCGAAGTTTGCCGAAGCGGTTAATCAGTGAAGTGATACTCACATGAGAACCTTTTTTCAAAGCAATCGAAGTGCCGATCATGCTGATCCATATCATTAAAAACCTTGCCAGTTCCTCTGTCCATGAAATCGACAATTTGAAAAAAAAGCGATTGAAAACACCCAGCAACACATCAATCACCATCACGGCCATTAAAATAGCTAAAAACCAACGGGATACATGATCAATAGAATTACTGATATGCTCTAAAACAGCTGAAACTGACATCTATAATACTCCTGTATGGTTTTCCCAGGAGGGCGAAAAAATGCCCTCCCGGTATTTAAATTAGATATGGATTTAGTTGAACAATTTTTTTTCAGACTGTTCAACCGCCTTGAGAACTTTATCTACCCAAGCATCTCCGATCTGTGAACGAATGTAGGGTATAACCGCTCCTTGAGCTCCTTGACGGAATTCTTCCAATTCAGCCAAAGTCGGTGCGTAGATTTTCATTCCTTTCTTTTCCAAGTCTTCAATCCAGAGAGTGTTACCCAGATAAACCTGGGCTCTGTAGACAGTTATCGCTTTAAGCGCAGCATCCTGGATGATTCGTTGATGCTCGGGACTCAACGTTTGAAAAAATTTTTCAGAGATAGATATAGGAAGTACTCCCAGTGTATGTCCATCAAGAATCATATATTTTTGTACTTCGTACAGTTTTGCCTGCTCAATCATCGACAGCGGATTTTCCTCACCGTCAACCACTCCCTGCTGGAGGGATGTATATAGCTCAGACCAGGATATTGGCGTTGCATGAGCACCCAAACCCTCCACCAGTTTTACTTTTTCAGGTGACTGGGTTACCCTTATTTTCATGCCTTTTATATCTGCAATGGATTTAATCGGCTTGTTCGCTGTAAAATTTCTAAAACCAAGCCAGGACCAGCCAAGGATTCTCACATTGATTTTTTTCTTTACCAGATCTTTAAACTCTGTCCCGATGGGACTGTTGAGAACATCTAGGAAAACTTCTTCCGAGTCAGTGAGATAGGGAATACTAAATGCCATCCACTCAGGAACGAATCCAGCTAAGGTGGCGGCGCTTGCTGTCGACATCTGCAGGATTTCTTCCTGCATGCTTTGCCATTGTTCACGCTCATCACCCAGCTGACTATCAGGAAATATTTTTACATTGATTTGACCACCACTTTTTTGTTCAACAATTCTCTTAAAAACAACAGCAACAGTATGTTCACTCGACAGCCCTGCACCCTCAATTGAGGAGAGTGTAATATTGTTAACCGCTGCGGATGTAGCTAATTTAATCGTAATCGTTTTTGCTGTGGCACCTGAACAGAAAATAAAGATAACCATGATTGAAATCATTCCAATCGTCACATTTAGAAAAATTTTTTTCGACATTTGCGTTCTCCTCGTTAAATAATAAATAAACTCGATAAATTAGCTCCAACTATAGAACTAATTTATCGAATAAACCGCTTTGCGAACAATTGCCAGAATATTACTCATTGATTGTGTAATATGTTGAGACATGGCCTGTTGCGCTTCAGTGATTTCTCCACAGATCATATGTTCCAATATCCGGCTATGTTCTTCATAGGTTTCATTGAAACTTGTAGCCCGAATATGATCGTATCTCCTAACGATCCTGATTTGCCCGTGCTGATTCCTTAACGTCATTTCCAGCAATATATTTTCGCTATATCGTGCAATATTGTCATGAAATTTTTCGTCTGCCGAGTTAAAACCAGCAAGATCCTTTGATTCAATCAACGTCGGATATTGTTTCATCAGGTTTCGCATTTCTTTGATTCTGCTCTCATCCATTTTGGGCGTGGCAAGACGTATAGCGAGTATTTCTAAGTGTTCACGCAATGTGTAAAGATCCTCTATTTCTTTTATGGTGAATATTTTTACCCTGAACCCCCTGTTGCGTATGGCCTGGATCAGTCCTTCCCCGACAAGCTGGTTGAGTGCTTCCCGAACTGGTGTTCTGCTGATTTGCAATTCTGAAGCTATTTCTTTGTCAGATACCCTGTCACCCGGTAAAAGGTTAAAGTTAACTATTCTGGACCGTATTTCTGTGTAAACTTCTTTTTGAAGATCTTGATTTTTCATAAATCAAATAATGTCGACAAAAATTGACATTGTCAAGCTTTTTTTTAAACTGACTATAAACATTAAACAAATATCTGTATTTATACATTATTAATTATAATTTATAGATACAGATATTTATAGATTTGCATTAAAAAAAAAAATTATTTGACATAAAGTATTTACATAATTATTATTGTCGACATATTATGATGAAGGTAAATAAAAATTTAACTAAGATATAAAATAATTATTTACTTAGCAATAACGCTAAAAAAACAGAATATATGTGGAGTTACTATGAAACCGAAAATGGCTATTTTTCAATCAGATGAGTTTATTAAAAAAAATTTTAGTCAATTGAACGATATTCTTGATATTTCAAATGATAAAGGTGAGTTGACAGAGCTAAATGCTGAGGCCTATTGTCATATTGATATTATCTGTGTAGATCAGAGCATTTTATCATCAAAAATTTTAAAAAGCCTAAAAAACCTAAAACTGGTAGCATTACGATGCACAGGGTCTGATCACATAGATATAAAAACATGTAAACAATTAGGAATTAAAATATGCAATGCTCCTGGATATGCTGCTAATTCTGTTGCAGAACATACATTCGCAATGATTCTTGGAATATGCCGAAAAATGGAGAAAGCTCAAAAGTTTACAAGAAATACTATTTTTTCATGGGAAGGCATGCAAGGAATGGAGATTCAGGGAAAAACCCTTGGCATCATCGGGACAGGTGCAATTGGTAAAAGAACAGCAAAGATTGCATCAGGCTTTGATATGGAAGTCATTGCATATGACCTTTTCCCTGATCAAAAATGGGCTCAACGAGCCAATGTTGCCTATTATGAATTAAATAACTTACTATCCAAAGCGGATATTATCACGCTTTGCATTCCTGCAATTTTACAGGAAAAGCACCAATACCTACTGGCTGAAGAACAATTTAACCAAATGAAAAAAGGGGTCATCATTATTAATACTGCAAGGGGGGAATTAATAGACAACAAAGCGTTGCTCAAGGCCTTGGATCAAGGAATAGTGAGTTCCGCTGGTTTGGATGTTCTGCCTCTTGAACATTATATACGACAAAAGGATAAAGATCTGTCAATTTACTTCAAAACCGATATTGATTTAGATGAAATGCTCACAAATTATATGTTATGCCAGCACCCTAACGTTTTAATGACACCTCACACAGGTTGGTTTTCTAAAGAAGCTGATCAAAAAGCTCTTGATATTACCATTAACAACATTAGAGCATTTATAAATAATAATTTCCAAAATATACTTTGATTGGTTGGGTTTTTATCTCCAGAAGAATCAGGCAAAAAATTTGTTGAATATTCCCAGTCTATTGGCGTTTATGATTTGATTTTGCTGTTCGAGCAGATTATCATCCATTTCATAGTGTAAACTGTCGTGCTGTATTGTAAGAACTGCGAACCAGGAGTAATTTAATGCCTATTTTACTGGAAAAGGATTTAAAAAGAGATTTGCCTAAAATGTATAAGGCAAGGCAATTGTTTAGAAAGACAACTGTGGGTAGTATCAAAACGGAGATACAAAAGCAGATATCTAAGGAAGAAATAAAATCACTGGTCAAGCCGGGAATGAAAATTGCTGTTGGGGTTGGCAGTCGCGGAATCAGCAACATTGCAAAAATAACCAGAACAACAATTGATTGTCTAAAAACGATGGGGGCAGATCCATTCATCATATCGGCAATGGGGAGCCACGGTGGTGGCGAGCCTGATGGGCAAAAAAAGATATTAAGCGATCTGGGGGTTACCCAACAAACAATGGGCGTTGAGGTTGTCACCCATTTAGATGTAATACAAATTGGAAAAACCGAAAATGGACGTCCGGTTTATTTTGATAAGACAGCTTATGAATCAGACATGACCATTGTCATTAGCCGAGTAAAACCCCATACAGATTTCAACCATACCATTGAAAGCGGAATATGCAAAATGCTGGTCATCGGTCTCGGGAATCATATTGGTTGTTCCCAGGCCCATGAGAACAGATTGTCAGAAATGGGGAAATCCATTGAAGAATCTGTTGAGGTTGTTCTGGAAAAGGCAAATGTCGGATTTGGTATCGGTATTGTTGAAGATGCCTACCATAATGTTGCATGTATAAAAGCAATTAGTGCCGATCGTATCATGGTAGAGGAACCCGGGTTGCTGCAGAAAGCCAAAGAGTTGATGCCACGAATAATGATTCCTGAAATCGATCTGCTTATCATTGAAAAAATTGGTAAAAACATTTCAGGATGCGGTGCCGATCCCAATATCATAGGCAGGGTCCCGGCGAAAAAAAATAGTCCTTTTGTGCCCAAAATTCAAAAAATTATTATATTGGATCTAACAAAAGAAAGCTACGGCAGCTTTGTGGGCCTGGGACTGGCAGATATAACACTTCGAGAGGTATTTGATAAATTGGATTTTAAAACAACCTATGCCAATGCAATTGCCGTAAAGGACGACCTTTTCTGCTGCGCAATCCCTCTTATGATGGAATCGGAACGGGAGGCTATTATAGCGGGAATGGTCACCTGTTTTGATGTGGTGGATGATCAATATAAAATTGTTCGCATAAAGGATACCATGAATCTGGATGAGATTATGATTTCCGAAGCATTATTACCTTTTGCCAGACAATCGAGCCGGATTAAATTGATATCATGAAACGGAATGTCGGCACATAGAACTAATTTTTCGAATGAACCGCCTTGCGAATAATTGCCATAATATTGCTCATTGATTGTGTAATATGTTGAGACATGGCCTGTTGCGCTTCAGTGATTTCTCCACAGGTCATATGTTCCAGTATCACCCGGCAAAAGGTTAAAGTTAATTATTCTGGACCGTAATTCTGTGTAAACTTCTTTTTGAAGATCTTCATTTTTCATAAGAAAATAATGTCGACAAAAATTGATGTTGTCAAGCTTTTTTTAAGCTGACTATAAATATTAAACAAATATCTGTATTTATACATTATTCATTATAATTTATAAATACAAATATTTATAAATTTGCGTCAAAATAAAAATATTATTTGACATAAAGTATTTATATAATTATTATTGTCGACATATATGATGAAGGTAAATAAAAATTTAACAAAGGATTTTAATGATGAACAAAACACTATGTTTATCCGCTACAATGAAAGATCCAATGTGGAAAGGGTCAATGGCCGGCTCAAGGATGAATTTGGAGGAAAAATGGTTAGAGTTCGTGGCTATGCTAAAATTATGACTCACCTGATGTTTGGCATTATAGCATTGACATCTGATCAGTTGATGCGTT
>CAYWGN010000121.1:0-15025 GCA_964457495.1 uncultured Desulfobacula sp. | reverse complement strand
TGGCAGGAGGGGCCCTGGGGCTTCTTATCCCTCCTAGTATTTCCCTGGTCGTCTACGGGATGGTGGCCCGGGTATCCATCGGTAAGCTGTTTGCAGGAGGGATCGTCCCCGGTTTCATCCTTGTCGCTTCGTTTTTAGTTTACATAGCCGTTCGGTGCTATTTTCACCCCAGCTATGGCCCGGCCCTGCCCAAGGAAGAAAGAGTCCCATTAAAGGAACTGTTATTTCTCTCCAAGGGTTTAATCCTGCCCATCGGGGTGGTAGCTGCGGTTTTGGGGACCATTTTTTCAGGGATCGCTTCCCCCACTGAAGCCGCTGCCGTCGGGGTTGTCGGGGCTTTGTTAAGCGCATTGGTTAACCGCAGGCTCAACTGGGCCATGCTCAGCGATGCCGCCATACGAACCATGAGCATCAGTGGAATGATTATGTGGATCCTTTTCGGCGCAGCCTGCTTCACCAGTATTTTTTTTCGGACCGGCGGCCAAGCCTTTATCGCCGATTTCCTGCTGGGTTTAGAAAATCCGGTCTTGATCTTCGGCTTCATCCTGGCCGTCCTGATCGTTCTGGGTTTTTTCCTGGATGAGATCACCCAGGTGATGATAACTGTTCCGGTATTCCTGCCCATCATTATTCATCTGGGCTATGATCCGGTCTGGTTCGGTGTTCTTTTCATGACCCAGGTTCAGATGGATTATCTGACCCCGCCCTTCGGGTTCTGCCTGTTTTATATGAAGGGAGTGGCTCCTCCCGAGGTGAGTATGGGGGATATCTACCGCTCCATTTTACCCTTTGTCCTGATACAGCTGGCTGTGGTCATCTTTATTCTCGTTTTCCCCGGGATCGTCCTGTGGCTTCCCAATCTGCTCTTTGGATAGGGGAAGGTGAAGCCAGGTATATAAGAAAATCTGACGAAAACCAGGAGAGTAGGGATTTTCAATCTTTGTTGTGGGTGGATATGGAGGAAAGACATGGGGATTTATTTCATCAATGAACCGGACGGTTACTGGCTGGAAATTGTTCCAGTCCGATAAATTGAAAAAAACAAAAAAAATACAATAGATAGCAGGGAGATTATGAAACCCAAAAAATTTGATGTTATTATTATCGGCGGAGGCATTATGGGCTCATCCACAGCATATCATCTGATGATGGCGGATCCGTCTTTAAAAGTGATTGTTATTGAAAAAGACCTGGGCTATGAAAAAGCATCCACGGCCCTGTCCATGGTAAATGCCCGGATCCAGTTCAGTCTGAAGGAAAATGTCCAGATCTCCCAATATGCCTTTAAAATCCTTGAAAATTTTGAAGATGAGATGGCTGTTGAAGGGGTAAAACCAGCTATTTTTTATCGAAGGGAAGGCAATCTGTTTTTGTATGATAAAAAAATGGAACCTGCTGCCCGAAAGGCCTTTCAAATGCAGAAAGATCTGGGGTGTGCCATTGAATGGTGGTCTCCTGAAAAAATAAGACAAAAATATCCCATTTATGAAAATCTAAACGGTATTGTGGGCGGCACCTTTGGATCGGAAGACGGCCATTTTGATGCCTATGCCGTATTAATGGGATATAAGGCTTGCGCAAAATCCATGGGTGCTCAATTTTTACAGGATGAGGTGGTTGAACTGCTCACCAATGGAAAAAAAGATCAGGCCATGGATGCCATTGGGGGTGTAAAAACAATTTTGGGAGAAACATTTTTTTCTTCCCATATAGTTAATTGTAGCGGGGCTTGGGCAGCCCGACTGGTTAAAACCATCGGCATTGAACTTCCTGTCAACCCGGTAAAACGTCAGGTATTTGCTGTGACACCCAAGTTTAAACCCGACGGTCCTCTGCCCCTGACTGTTCTGCCATCGGGATTCTATTTCAGAACGGAAACCGGAGGTCTTCTTCTGCTGGGCAAATCTATGGAAGAAGATCCCACAGGGTTTGATTTTACATGGGAAGACGATCGGTTTGAATTATTATGGGGAGAACTGTATGATTTTGCACCAGTGTTTGAATCACTTAAGCTGATCAAAGGATGGGCCGGACTCTATGCTGTCAACACCCTGGATGCCAATGCCATTTTAGGGGAATGGCCAGAACTGAAAGGGTTTTATCTTGCCAATGGTTTTTCCGGTCATGGATTGCAGCAGGGTCCTGCCGTGGGACGATACATGACAGAACTGATCCTGAAAAAGAAGCCTGTGCTGGATCTATCGATTTTCAGTCCTGAAAGGGTTGTGTTCAAAAAACCTATTTTTGAAGACGGGATTGTATAAAAACAAATTAGGCAACACTGACGCACGTTTTTTTTAAGTCAATGATATTAAGGCTTTCTGTAAATTTACATTTTTTTTGCCGCAAAAAAGGTATAAACATCTTTTTTTAATTTTGGTAACGTAGCGTTGTCCTTCAATACAAACTAAACTGGAAGGATATAGCTATGCTTCAAAAAAGTGATCTGGCGTTCGTTTGTTGTGGTCGTCCAATTACCCACCAGGAGCTTGAACCGTGCCTTGGCTATTTTAAGCACTGTTTTAACTATTGAAGAAAGACCCTGGACTATCCTCTGGAAGTCCGCACTTTATTCAAAATTATTCAACAACAACATATAATATTTGATTTTTTTTATCCCCAGATGCAATAGTAAACTTTATTGATGACAGATTATTTTAGAAAACTCAGCCCCACTCTTTTTTATACATCTTGATTTAATCTTGAAAAAAAAATTTTAGCAGGTTAGCGCAACAAAAGTTTAGAGCCTGTAAGAAGTTCAATCGGATGAGTCGCAACCCATGCCCCGGCTGGATTAACGTAAAACCAACCATTTTAAAACATAGTTTTAAGAATACTTTTGTTTTACATACCATTGCTCTGACTTTCTCCATCACCAGGGTTGACATTTTCATTTTTTGTGAGTAAGTGTTACTTACCATTTTGATAGTGGCCTATTTTGATAGTGGCCTATTTTGATAGGGAATATTATTTTCAAAAAAGGAAGAATATGAAGCACAGAGGTAAAACCAATCCCCCCGGCAGAATAAAAATCATGAAATCTTTTTCTCGCCTCATGGCCCAAAAAGATTTTCATTCCATTACCACAGCAGAAATCGCAGGGAATGCCCAAGTCACAGAAGGGCTGATTTATAAATATTTCAAAGACAAAAAAGACCTTTTGTACCAGGTATTAAACAAGCATTTTGTTGAGTTCCAGATAAAAATTGAGACCCGTATAGTCAAGGAGAATACCTGTATCAAACAGCTTGAAGTTATTATTTTCTCAAGCCTTGAAAGCTATGCAGATAACAGGATTTTTTCAAAAATCCTGTTGCTTGAGGTTCGTAATTCTTTGGATTTCTTTAATTCCTGTGCCTATGAAATGGTTCGTAAATATTCATCCACCATCCTTGAAATAATTAAAATCGGTATCGAAAAAAAAGAATTTAAATCTGATATTGACCCCTTTATATTAAGAAAAGTGATATTAGGGGCCATTGAGCATGCCTGTCTCGGTGAAATTATTTTCAATAAAAAACTGGATATTGTAAGGGTATCGGCGGGTATTGCAAACATTATATTTAACGGAGCAAAAGCATAAATGAAATTGATTGATATTCAAAAACTGATCCTTGAAAGGCTACAGGCATCTTCAAAATCAAAATGTCTATCTGAAGACGAAGCAAAAAAAATATTTGCATTATTTCATATCCCCGTGGTGGAAGAAAAACGGGAAATAGATATAAATCGAATCATTGCGGCCTGTGGAGAAACTGGGTTCCCAGTGGTGTTAAAAGGGATCAGTGCAACTATTTTGCACAAAACAGAAAAAGGCCTTGTACGCGTCGGACTGAACAATGAAAGCCAGGTTGTGAATGCTGTCAAAGAAATGAACATATCTGCAAAAGATGATATTGATGCCTTCCTTATTCAGCCCGTGGTGTCAGGCAAAAGGGAATTTGTAGCCGGCATGTTCAAAGACCCCCAGTTTGGACCGGTCATTTTATTTGGTCTGGGAGGAATATATACGGAGGCATTAAAAGATATTGTTTTTAAAATTGCTCCCTTAAATGATGTGGATATGGAAGATATGTTTGAACAGATATCTTCAAAAAAACTTTTAAATGCCTTCAGAGGTGAAAAAGCCGTTAAAAAACAAGAGCTCAAAAAAATCCTCCAGGGACTGTCAGATATTGCCTATGCCTTTCCAGATATCAGAGAAATAGATATCAATCCTGTGATTATACAGCCTGATGGTTCTCCTGTTGCTGTGGACGGTTTAATTGTGCTGGAAGAGACAAAGCAAGTAAAAAACAAACTCTATGATATTGACTTAATAAAGCTTGCTTCCTGTTACTATCCAAAATCCCTGGCCTTTATAGGGGCCTCTTCAACTCCGGGAAAATGGGGGCATATGCTTTTAACCAATACCTTATCCAGGGATTATAAGGGAAAGGTTTATCTTGTGAATCCCAAAGGTGGAAAAATAACGGGCCGGCAGGTGTATACATCCGTCACTCAAATTGAAGAGGATATCGAACTTGCAGTGGTGACCATTCCTGCAGATCAGGTGATAGATTTGATACCGGATTTAAAGAAAAAACATGTTAAAGGCATATTATTGATCACATCCGGGTTCAGGGAAGTTGGAGAACAAGGGGCAAAATTAGAGGAAGAAATTACAAAAGCAGCCTATGAGGCAGGGATATTAATCCTTGGACCCAACACCATGGGAATATGCAATCCCCATATTGATTTTTTTTGCAGTGCTGCCCATGCCTATCCAATACCCGGTTCAACCGCTCTTGTCTGCCAGTCAGGAAATATGGGGACACAGCTTCTGGCCTTTGCCGAGCAGCAGGATATCGGTATCCGGGCTTTTTCAGGGTCTGGAAATGAGGCCATGGTTACCATTGAAGATTATATGGAATTATTTGAGATTGATGATCTGACAAGGACAGTGGTTCTTTATATTGAAAGTGTAAAAGACGGTTCAAGGTTTTTTAAAAGTGCGGCAAGGGTGTCCCGGCAAAAGCCTGTGGTTGTCTTAAAGGGTGGCAGAACCCGTATGGGTGAAAAAGCTGCAGCAAGCCATACCGGTGCCATGGCATCTGATACACGAGTATTTAATGCCGCCTGCAGGCAGGCAGGTATTATACAGGTGAATCAGCCCATGGAACTTTTAGACCTTTCCGCTGTATTTTCATCTTTGCCCCTGCCAAAGGGAAAAAGGGTGGCCATCATGACCCTTGGGGGCGGTTGGGGCGTAATCACAACAGATCTTTGCACAGAACACGGACTTGAAGTGCCAAGGCTTTCTAAAGAGATAATTGAACGGCTTAACAAAATTCTGCCGCCATTCTGGAGTCATGGGAACCCCGTTGATATAGTAGGAGAAAATGATCCAAGCATCCCCAAAACCTGTCTGGAAGAACTGCTCAAATGGGATGGGTGCGATGCCGTAATCCATCTGGGGATTCATGGGAAAAGGGTACTGGTCAACAAGATGATTGAATCCGTGCTCAAAACGGATCCTACAATTGATAAGGCCACGGCAAATCTTTTCAAAGATTCGATCCTGCAATTTGAAGAGGAATATGCCCAATATGTGGTCAAATTAACGCAGGAGTATGAAAAACCGATCCTTGGAGTAAGCCTTTTGACGGATGAAATCAGCAGAACCCTTTACCGGCTCGATGGATATGAATATAAAAGTGTATTTTTCCCTTCCCCGGAAAGAGCGGTCAAGGCACTCTGGGGAATGTGCCAGTATAATGATTGGCGTAAAACTCATTCGTAAGAGGCCTTGAAACTGAATTGTTTAAATTTTAAACAAATTTAATTGTTTTTCTTCTGTCCCCAGTTTAAGGTTTGCTTGTTCAAGGCTTTTTTTGCTTGAAATAACGGCTGTTCCTTTCAGGGATTCATCAATGGTAAAATAGCGTTCAGCAATGGTTTGGATTCTTTTTTTATCCAATTGTAACAAAGAATCCTTGAACTGCTGGCGGATGGTATCATCCAATTTGATGATGTCCCTGTAAAAGGCTTTCATGGCAGAAGGGCCCGGGGTTTCAGGTTTGTCTATTTCTGAGCAGACCTGCAAAATGGCTTCTTTGACATCCGTCTGGGAATAGTTCCCATTAACAATAAAATCACAGGCATTTTTATAGACATCCAGGGTTCTTTTAATATGGGGATCCCTGTAGGAGCCAAATGAAAAAAGGCCCTCTTCAGAGTTATAAATAGCAAATCCTCCATATGCCCCACCCTTCTCTCTTATTTCCCGGTGAAGATAAAGGGATCTGAGTATCTTGCTGATCACAGCAAGTCCGGGAGAATCCTCATGGGTCATGCCAACGGTTTTAAAGGACTGACCCACAAAAGAAACGGATGTATTGGTATACCAGCCGTCAAAGGGCACCTCTTTTTTAAAGGATATGTCTGGCGTAAAAAAGAATTTGTCAGAATCATTTGAAAGATGCTCATGAATAGCCTTAATCCTTTTTTCAGCAACCACAATGGCGCTTTTCTGACCAATAACAGCCGGTTTAAGATTTCCCTTTTTTAAAACAGCCTGGGCCATCCTGATCATTTTTTCCGAAAGAACTTCAAAAATTTTATTCTTATTTTCTTTTGTGTTGAATTGTTCGGTAATCTCTTTAATGAATTGATATTGGGCAATGCCATGCCAAAGCTCGTTAATATAAGATGCTTTTGAAAGATGTCGGCAGGAAAGAGAAATGGCATACCTGTGACCCGCTGAAACAATAGAGGCTTCCATTCCAGCCTGGTATTGCAGTAAAAGGCTTTTCAACCTGTCAAAATCCTGAAAATGGTATCCTTCAATAAATTCTTTTATCAAATCAAACAGCTTTTCAACATTCCGGTCCAGGGCCTTCCCCTGGATGGCAAGAAACGAATGGGATTCAGCTTCTTTTGAAAAATAAGATCCTGAAAACGGAGTAACAGATATCCCTCCAGTATAAAGATCCATGAGTTCAGCCATTTTGTCATAGGAATTTTTCTTTGTTCCACTGTTTGTAAATGATTGGCAGAAAAATGGTACCAGGGCAAACAGATCCGTCGGGATATTTCCAGCCCCCACAGGACAGGTAAAATAAAGAATGCCCGAAGTCGCCTTATCATAGCAGGTGGAAAAATTAACCCCCGTGATCTTGTCAGGTTTTATAATTTCTATTTGTGGCGGCACATCAACAAGCTCAAGCGTTGGCAGGACTGAAACATCTTCTTCTTTTTCCTGGAGCGCTTCAAGGAGCTTGGTATCCTTTTGGATCTTTTCAAGATCTTTTTTGCTCATTTGCTTTAAAAGATTTTTGAGTTCTTTTTGGGTCTCTTCAAGACTTTTTTGCTCAAGGCCTGTATCCGGCTCAAGGGTAAAAAGTACCCAGTGGGGATTTTCAAGAAAATATTGTCTTAGCTTGTTTTCAAGAAATGGGCCGTTCTTTATCTTTTCTTTCATGGTGTTCAAATCTTCATCAATATTAATGCACAAGACGGGATCACCATCATGGATAAGAGTACCGGCAAATGAAAGCAATAATTTAATACCAAAAGGGTAAGGGGTATTGGTAATTTCTTTTCTGTAAAATTCTATCTGATGGATGGCAGACTCAATCAGGTTCTTTTCAATCCCTTTATCTGCAATCTCTTTAATGGTTGAAAATATGATTTTCTCCACAGTTTCAACAGAATCTTTGGAGATATCTTTTAACCCACAGCTAAACATGGTGTCCCGGTTGTCCGGATCAAACCCTGTTGAATCAGATAAGGCAGATCCTAAGGATGAATCGATAAGGGCTTTCCTTAAAGGCGAAGCCGAGTTCCCTAAAAGAATCTGTTCCAAAATAGTCAGAACAAGAATTTCAAAAGAATCTTTGACATCACAGGTCAGCCAGGCCACACAAGCCTGATATTTTTTTGATATGTCGTCTGGATCTGAATATGCATAAGTTTTTTTTATTTTCCGGGGCGAACCCCATCGGGGTTGAACCGGGACTTTTGAATCCATTTCTAACAATTCAAATTGATCCAAAGCTTTTTCACAAATGAATGAAAGGGTTTTTTCCAATGGTAAATTACCATAGGTATAAAAATATGAATTAGATGGATGATAATACCGGCCATGAAAATCTTTTAGATCTTTCCAGGTAAGGGAGGGAATCTGTGATGGTTCACCACCGGAATTATTCCTATAGGTCGTGTCAGGGTAAAGGGCGGAAAGCAAAAATCTTCCCAAAACCTGATCAGGTGAAGACATGGCACCTTTCATCTCGTTGTAGACAACACCTTTATATTCGAGTTCAATACCCTTATCTTTTTTTTCAATAATTTCCAGGCGATGACCCTCCTGCTTAAAGCTTAATTCATCAATCCTAGGGAAAAAGGCTGCATCAAGGTAGACATTCATCAAATTGTAATAATCTTTTGAATTCTGGGTGGAAAAAGGATACATGGTCCAGTCAGATGACGTAAAGGCATTCATAAAAGTAGACAGGCTTCTTTTGATCATGGAAAAAAAAGGATCCCGGACATTGAATTTTTTTGACCCGCATAATACTGTATGCTCAAGGATATGGGCCACGCCCGTTGAGTCTTTGGGGACAGTTCTGAAAAACACACCAAAAGTATTTTCCTTATCCTTATTATCGATATGGATATGCCTGGCCTTTGTTTTCAGGTGTTCAAGCTGAATCATCACTGAATCTATGGTTTCAAGCCGGGTAACCTCTTTTATAAGATAGCCCTGAAGTTTTTGTCCTTTTTCAAATGCAATATGTGCCATAAAGTGTTATGTCCTCTTTCAGGTTACATGTGACGTTAAGGTTAAACTTTTTTGTAAATGCCGCGTTTTACCCGTTTAATTCTTTTTATCTTATCCAGCCTGAATATGATATTTCTCAATTTTTTATCATCAAATCCCGTGGCCGCCTTAACCGTTTTAAAATTTGTGCCCTTTGGATGTTCAGTAAACACATCAAGAACTATGGCAGATGCGCTTTTTTGTTTTACAGCTGGTGTTTTTTTCCGAGTTCTGGTTCCCGGCTGTTTCTGATAAAGTAATTGTTCAAGCTTGTCAAGCCTGCCATGCAAAAAAGCAATATCTTCTTTTAATGGAATATCAAGCTTTTTCAACAGCATTTTTATAAAACTTTCCCAATTGGTTCCAAATTCCGGTTTTTCTACCATAATAAGTCTCCCAAAAAAAGGGTTGTTGATGATATATAAAAAATATCAACGTTAAAATAATTGATATTAAAACAGAAAAAATTAAATATTGAAAAAACCAAAAAACCAGGTCGAAGTTGTATTGAAGGTTGAATCTATTTTCTGGTTGAAGTATATATATAATAACTACTTGCGTGTAGTAAAAAAGTCAAGTAGTCATTTTTTGTAAAATTTGCTTAAAACAATATTTAAAAGAAAATTTTGGGCCGGATTATACAAAAAAAAATTAAACCCAGAAAAAGGCAAATAGATGACACATCCCGGGCTATTGTTAAAAGAAAAAAATCTGTATGCCGGCAAAGAAAAAGGACAAAATTTTCTTGCTAATCCTGGTGTAGCAAAAATGATTGTTGAAAAAACAGGGCTGTCAAATGACACCCGGGTGCTGGAAATAGGGCCAGGCCTTGGCGCCCTTACCATCCCTATCGCACGGGCAGCACACCATGTGACAGCTGTTGAAACAGATGCCCGTCTGATACCCATTTTACAGCAGGAACTGGAAAATGAAAATTTAAAAAATGTTACCATCATCCATAAAAATATTTTAAAATTTGATATAACTGAGCTGGCCGGGGATAAAAAATTTGTGGTAATTGGAAATCTTCCTTATAATATTTCATCACAAATCCTGTTCAAACTGGTTGAAGAAAGACGCTGCATTGAAACGGCATTTTTAATGTTTCAAAAAGAACTGGCAAAAAGGATAATTGCAAAGCCTGGAGGAAGGGATTATTCAAGACTGTCTGCCGTGGTTCAATATGCTGCAGATGTGAGTCATGTTACTCAAATCGGGCCATCTTCTTTTTTCCCAAAACCTGATGTTGATTCAACTATTTTAAAATTTAATTTTTTTGAGCCCGGAAACGTGACTCTTGAACAGGAAAAGGTTTTGTTTAATGTTATTAAGGCTGGTTTTTCAAAACGAAGAAAATCCTTAAAAAATGCCATGGCAGGGGGTGAATTTGAATTTGAAAAAGATTTTATTATTCAGGCCTTGGAACTGGCTGGAATAGATGCCAAAAGACGGGCGGAAACACTGACTGTGGAGGAATTTAAATCTCTTGGCATGGCTGTATGGGAAACAAGTTGAATATTATATAGTGCCTGAACTAAAACCCCGTGTTTGGACGGCTCGTAGAGGAGCAATGCTCACAAAGTTGCCCATATGCAAGGCACAAGAAATTCTGAAACCGGAGTGTACTACTGTACATGAGGATTTTAGGATTTCGAAGTAACGCAGCAGATGGGTGAGTTTTCATTCAAACATTATATAGATTGAAAGGACAAGTTATGATCAGAGCAAATGACAATTATAGTAAATTAACAGCATCTTATCTGTTTTCAGATATTGCAAAACGAGTAAATGATTATCAGCTGAAAAATCCAAAAGCACACATCATCAGACTGGGGATTGGTGATGTCACAAAGGCTCTTGCCCCTGCAGTTATTAAAGGATTCCATGACGGGGTGGATGAAATGGCTAATGATGCCACCTTCAGAGGTTATGGCCCGGAACAGGGATATGCTTTTTTAAGAGAAAAAATTGCAAAAAATGATTTCCAGGACAGAGGTGCGGATATTTCAGCCGATGAAATATTTGTCAGTGATGGTGCAAAATGTGATACGGGAAATTTCCAGGAATTATTTGCAAATGATATCAGGGTGGCCATTCCTGACCCAGTATACCCGGCATATCTGGATACCAATGTCATGGCTGGCCGCACGGGTGAGTATGAGGATGGCAGATATAATGGAATTGTTTATATGGAATGTTTAAAAGAAAATAATTTTCTCCCGAAACTTCCTGATGAGCGAGTGGATTTGATCTATCTTTGTTTTCCCAACAACCCTATAGGTTCCACTGCAACAAAAAAAGAACTAACCATATGGGTTGATTATGCTAAAGAAAACAAGTCATTAATTTTATTTGATGCTGCCTATGAATCCTTTATCCGGGATGAAGCGATTCCCAGAACCATCTATGAAATTAAAGGGGCCAGAGAAGTGGCCGTTGAATTCAGGAGTTTTTCAAAAACGGCAGGGTTTACAGGGACACGATGCGGGTTTACTGTGGTGCCCAAAGACTGTATGATTTTTAACTCAAAGGGTGAAAAAGTATCCCTCCATACCCTGTGGAACAGAAGGCACACCACCAAATTTAATGGGGTGTCCTATCCCGTTCAAAAAGCTGCGGAAGCCGTCTATTCAAAAGAGGGAAAAATCCAGGTCAAGCAACAGGTTGACTATTACCTGAACAATGCCGATATCATCAGGAAAACTATTGCATCTCTTGGATTTGATTATGTTGGAGGAAAAAACTCCCCCTATATCTGGATAGATGGAGCGGGCCGGGATTCCTGGGAATTTTTTGACTTGCTCTTGACCAAAGCCGGGGTCGTGTGTACACCTGGAGCCGGTTTTGGCAGGTGCGGCAAAGACTATATCAGAATCAGCGCATTTAACAGTCTTGAAAACGTGACATTGGCCATGGATCGATTGAAAGAGGCATTAACCGGAGGTCACACGTAAAATGAACCATTTTTTCAAAGTAAAAAGCCTTGAAGAAGTTATGGCGCTGACAGAAAAATTTTTTCCTGTTGAAACTGAAAAAATACCTGTTTCCAATGCTTTTTCCAGGGTTCTTGCCCAGGATATGATTGCAAAAAAAGATATGCCAGGGTTTATGAGAGCCACCATGGACGGGTATGCCGTTGCGGCAAGTTCCACATTTGGGGCATCTGAATCCAGCCCTGCCTGGCTTGATATTGCAGGAACCGTTTTAATGGGCGATATCCCGAAATTCGCTATTGCTCAAGGCCAGGCTGCAAAAATTTCAACGGGGGGAATGCTCCCCAAAGGAGCTGACAGTGTTGTCATGGTGGAACATGCAGAACTCATTGATGAACTTTCCGTTGAAATTTATAAAAGTGTGGCCCCTTTACAGCATGTGATTGATAAATCCGAAGATTTTTCAGAAAAAGACATTGTTTTATCCAGAGGAACCTTTATTCGACCCCAGGAACAAGGCCTTGCCGCAGGCCTTGGATTTACCCATATTGAAACCTTTAAAACACCAAAAATCGGTATCATTTCAACGGGAGATGAAATTATCCCCATTGAAGAAGAGCCTGTTCCCGGTAAAATCCGTGATATCAACTCTTATACCCTGTCCGGCTTTATCAATGAAGCCCATGCCATACCCGTTCGCTACGGTATTATCAAAGATGAGCCAAATGCCATTAAAAAAGCAATTGAAAAAGCCCTTAAAGAAACGGACATGGTACTTATTTCCGGTGGAAGCTCTGTGGGAACAAGGGATTTTACCATTGAGGTATTATCCTCGTTACCAGATACTGAAATATTGGTCCATGGCATGTCCATAAGTCCAGGTAAACCAACGATTCTTGCTAAAGCCGGAAAAAAGCCAGTGTGGGGGCTTCCCGGTCAGGTGGTCTCTGCCATGGTGGTACTCAAAATTGTGGTCATCCCTTTTTTAAACAGGCTTAAGGGGCTTGGACATCTGGACAGAACCATCAGTGTTCCGGCAAAGTTGACTCGAAATGTACCATCTGCCCAGGGCAGAAGGGATTTTGTCAGGGTTAAGCTTACAAAAAAGGAAAACCTGGTGCTGGCAAAACCTGTCCTGGGCAAATCAGGCCTGATCAGAACCATGATTCATGCAGACGGACTCCTTGAAATCGGGGAGCATGTTGAAGGCCTGGAAAAAGACACCATGGTAAATATCATTCTTTTATAAAAAAAATACAAAAACAAAAGAGATCATACCAATGAATTCCAAAAGAAACATATACCTAGACATGAAAAGTATTGAAGAGACAACAAAAATCCTCTTTGATCATTTTAAACATATTGTAACAAAAGTTGAAATCCTTGATGTGGTGAATGCAAAAGGCAGGGTCTTGGCCACACCTGCCATGGCAGCCATCTCTTCTCCGAATTTTCATGCCGCTGCCATGGATGGCATTGCCGTGGATGCAAAAATCACGTTTGGTGCAAATGAAGAAGTTCCCATCACCCTTTGTCCTGATAAAAATACCTTCTGGATCAATACGGGCCATGCCATGCCAAAAGGCACCAATGCCGTCATTATGATAGAGCATCTCAATATTATTGATGAAAAAAATATTGAAATTGAGGCCCCCGTATTTCCATGGCAGCATGTCAGGAAAATGGGGGAAGATATTGTGGCCACCCAATTGCTGTTCCCCCAAGGCCACAGGATCAATGCCCATTCCCTTGGCGCACTTCTTTCCGGCGGAATATTTAAGGTAAAGGTTTATAAACAGCCAAAAGTTTTGATTATACCAACGGGATCGGAACTCAAGCAATGGCATGAAATTAAAATAGACCAGCTCAAACCAGGGGATGTGGTGGAATCCAACTCTTGTGTACTGGGAGGGCTGTGTGAAGATCATGGAGCCCTGTTTCACAGACACCCCATGCTCAAGGACAATCTTGAAAAAATAAAAAAAGCTGTGAAAACAGCAACAAAACAAGATTATGATATGATTTGTATCATTGGCGGATCTTCAGCCGGGTCAGAGGATTTTGCAAAACCTGTAATTTCATCCCTTGGTGAAATTTATGTCCACGGGGTTACCATGATGCCGGGAAAACCCATGATGTTTGGCAAAGTTTTTGATATTCCTATCTTTGGAATCCCGGGATACCCGGTTTCCGCCATTGTTGCCTTTGAACTATTTGCCGGGCCCTTGTTGTTAAATATGCAAAAGCTTCCCAAAAAAGAAATAATATCTGTTCCTGTTTTCCCGGCAAGAAAAATTGCCTCAAAACTTGGTCTGGAAGAATTTTTAAGGGTAAAAATAGGTTCAGTGGATGGCAAACTGATAGCTTCCCAACTGCCCCGGGGATCAGGCAGTATCACCACCCTGACCGAGGCTGACGGCATTATCAGAATACCCACAAATATTGAGGGTATATCAGAGAATCAAAAGGTCATGGCCCAATTGTTAAGGCCGTTATCTTCCATTGAAAATACCATAGTGATAACGGGTTCCCATGATAATACCCTGGATATTCTGACGGATCAGATAAAAGGGGTGAAAGGCGATATCAGCATTTCCTCAAGCCATGTTGGCAGCATGGGCGGCCTTATGGCCATTAAAAAAAGCGCCTGTCATATGGCCGGGGCCCATCTTCTGGACCCTGAGGACGGCAGCTATAATATTTCATATATTAAAAAATATCTGCCTGACCAGAAAGTCTGGGTAATCAATCTTGTCATGAGGGACCAGGGGCTGATTGTGCCAAAGACAAATCCTAAAAATATTCAATCCATTGAGGATTTAAAAGACAAGGAACTGCAGTTTATCAATCGCCAACCCGGTTCAGGCACAAGGATTTTATTTGATTATAAACTAAAGACCCTTGGGCTATCAATTCATGATATTCAAGGGTATGAAAATGATGAATACACCCATATGTCTGTGGCCGTTGCCGTTCTGTCAGGAAGGGCGGATGCAGGGCTTGGCATCCAGGCGGCTGCCCGGGCTCTTGATCTTGATTTCATCCCCATTGTAACAGAAGAGTATGATCTTATTATCCCGGACAGATTTTATAAGACCCAAAAAATTCAGGCCCTGCTTGATATTATTCAGACAAAAAAATTTCAGAACAGGATACAGTCCCTTGGGGGATACGGCACCCAGAATACTGGCAACATTGTATATAGCTCGTGCCTGAACGAAAAGCCAGAAATATAATTTTTCAATTTGGGTTAGAGACTCGCAACTATTCGAGATTGTTTCAGGATTTA
>CAYWGN010000120.1:0-15029 GCA_964457495.1 uncultured Desulfobacula sp. | reverse complement strand
TTCTTGATTACCGTAGCGGTTAAGCCGCCATGGTGTTTGAGCGAAGAATGAGCGAAGAATGAGCGAGTTCATGGCGGTCAGTGGAGGTAATCTTACGTGTGACCTTCAGGTTAGAATTTATTGCCATATCCATCCGGTGGACGTAAGGTGATCAACCTGGAACGGGTTATGCAAAATTTCTTATGGCAAATATCCAGCGGTTTAAATATTTGCTTGCGTTTATTGACATCTTCCAGTGGTTATACTAAATAATGGTTTAACCATTTTAAAATTTATTTATATGTCTATTATATGTTTAAATGACAAAGTGTGGTATAAATTGATATAAAAAAACCATTGTGAATTACGATATTTTAGCTGGAGGAATAATAAAATGAGTCAGATCAATCTAAAAGAAATCAAATCTATCTCTTATAAAAGAGCAGAAATAAAAAATGGATATACAGATCAATCCCTCCGCGTTAACCTTGATGCAAACGATATCATCATCAACCCCATCAAAGAAAAGATAAAAAACAAGTTTATCGGGGGGAAAGGGTATGATCTCTGGCTGATGTGGAATGCGGTTTCAGGTGATACCAAGTGGAACGACCCTGAAAACGCCATATGTATCTCATCAGGCCCCCTTGGAGGAACTCCTGGTTACCCCGGCGGTGGCAAAAGTATCGTGACTGCCATTTCTCCTTTAACTGGGGCACCCATTGATTCAAATGTGGGTGGATATTTTGGACCCTATAAAAAATTTTCCGGGTTTGATGTGATACAGGTTGATGGAAAAGCAAAAAAAGATGCCATTATTTTCATTGACGGAATTGAAGGCAAAATTAAAATATTTGAAGCAAAGGATCTTCCAACTGATTCCTATGAGCTTTCAGATGCTTTAACCAGACATTTTGATAAGGACAAACCAGTCAACGTTTCCGTTGTCTCATCAGGCCCTGGTGCAGAAAATACATTTTTCGGATGCCTGAATTTTTCCTGGTGGGATGCCGGACGTAAAAGAGTCAGGTACAAACAGGCTGGGCGAGGCGGTATCGGAACTGTTTTTGCCGATAAAAAAATCAAAGCCATTGTTGCAAGATTCGGCGCCATTTCAATGAAATCTAATAATCCTGCTGATTTAGATGGTCTTAAACTTGTCACCAAATCTCACGCAAAAGAAATAAGAGAACTGGATCCCAAACAGAACAGGATGTCCCTGGTTGGGACCACCCACCTTGTACCCATTATGAATGATCATGACTGCCTGCCCGTACATAACTTCAAATTCGGCTCACATCCGGAAAGCCGTGTCATTGGAGAAGAAGTTTATGAACATATTTTTGACAAGGGTTTTGACGGGTGCTGGAAAGGCTGTACCGTTGCCTGTTCCCACGGAGTCAAAGACTTTTCACCATTTACAGGCCCCTATAGAGGGAAAAAAGTATTTGTGGATGGGCCTGAGTATGAAACAGTGGCGGGTTGCGGGTCCAACCTGGGCATTTTTGATGCCCAGACCATTCTTGAAATTAATTTTTATTGCGATGCCTATGGCCTGGACACCATTTCCGTGGGAACTTCCCTTGCATTTGTAATGGAATGCTTTGAAAACAAGTTAATAACACCCGATCATACAGGCGGAATGGATTTAAGCTTTGGCAATCGTTTTAATGCCCTGGAAATCATCCACCAGATGGCAAAAGGAGAAGGATTCGGTGCCATTGTCGGCAAGGGGATCAGGCAGATGAAACAAATCTTTGCAAAAGATTTTGGTGCTGACCTGGCCTTTATGCAGGATATCGGCATGGAATCCAAGGGCCTTGAGTTTTCTGAATACATCACCAAGGAATCCCTTGCCCAGCAGGGGGGATATGGGCTTGCTTTGAAAGGCCCCCAGCATGATGAAGCCTGGCTAATCTTCCTTGATATGGTTCACAATTTCATGCCGACATTTGAGGACAAAGCTGAAGCCCTTCACTGGTTCCCCATGTTCAGAACCTGGTTCGGCCTTTGCGGACTTTGCAAACTTCCCTGGAATGATATTATTCCGGAAGACAATAAAAATACGTCTGAACCGGCCAAGGTGGCTAAACACTTGGGCTGGTATGCTGATTTCTTTTCTGCCGTTACGGGCAGAAAATCAGGACCCGATGATCTTCTTGCCATGAGTGAGGGTGTTTATAATTTCCAGAGAATTTTCAACCTGAAAATGGGCTTTGGCACAAGAGAGCATGATGCCTTGCCTTACAGGGCTGTCGGTCCTGTAACTGTTGAAGAATATGAATCACGACAAAAAAGGTATGATGACCAGCTCAAAGAAAAATATGATCTTGATATCAGCAACATGAGTTCCAAGGAAAAGGTAGCTGCTTTAAGACAAAGAAGAGAAGAGCAGTATGAACTGCTCAAAGATGCGGTTTATGAACGGCGCGGCTGGGACAATAACGGCATCCCCACAGTTGCAACCGTCAAACGTCTGGGCATTGATTTTCCAGAAGTCCTGGAAGTCTTAAAGAAAAATGGTGTTGTATAATACATGATAGAAGTTGATAAAAGACAACTGCCATGGTCTGAAAACCTGACCATGGCATCTCTTTTGGAAACCCTTGACAATGTTGACTTCTGTTCGGTTGTCCGCTTAAACGGCAGGCTTGTCTCAAGCCCTAAATTTGCTGAAACAATCATTCCTGACAACTCAAAAATTCAATTGCTGCCCCTGGTTAGCGGAGGGTAAAATCAAATTTTCCCAATTTTATCTTCCCAAACAGCTATCTGTCTGTTAAAAATCATTGGTGACAGACCGGCAGTTAACATTTTAATCCACAAAAGAAAGTAACTATTGAAACAATTTTTTTTATTCTTAAAAACGCTTTTTAGCAAAAAGCGCCAAGCAGAATCACCTGTTATTATCCCATCACCGTCCAGACCTGAAACCAAAATACAAAAGAAAAACCTGGCTAAACCCAGGGAAAAAAGATGGTTCCTCCATGATTTCCCAGTGGAACAAAAGGAAGGGGAAACAAGATTTCATGATCTTGATCTGCCATTGACTGTCATGCATGCCATTGCAGATTTAAAATTCAACTATTGCACTCCTATACAGGCAAAACTTTTATCCCATACACTGAAAGGCAAGGATGCCACAGCCAAGGCACAGACAGGAACAGGCAAAAGCGCCAGCTTCATTATCACTATTCTTGCGGCATTCATCAAAAAGTCATTTAAAAACAGGAACGGTACTCCCAGGGCATTAATCCTTGCCCCCACAAGAGAATTGGTTCACCAGATTGAAAAAGATTTCAAGGATCTTGCCAAATATACTAATTTAAAAATTATAGCCATCTTTGGCGGAACAGGCTATAACCAGCAACAAATCATGCTTAAGGAAAGACCGGTTGATGTCATTGTTGCTACTCCCGGACGTCTCATTGATTTTATGGGCAAAGGATTAATCAACCCTTCCAAGGTTGAAATTGTTGTCCTTGATGAAGCCGATCGAATGCTGGATATGGGGTTTATTCCGGATGTCCGAAAAATCATTTTAAAAACACCCCACAAAAACAAACGGCAAACCCTTTTCTTTTCCGCCACTTTAACACCGGAAGTTTTGAGGCTGGCACAAAGCTGGTCAACACAGGATGCTGTTCAAATAGAAATTGATCATGAGCAGGCGGCAGCTGACAGCATCCAGCAAATTATCTATATTTCAGCTGAAAAAGATAAATTTAAACATGTATATAACCTGATCAATAATAAGCAGTTAACAAGGGTACTCCTTTTTGTAAACCGGAAAGATACGGCTCGAACCCTGTCGGAAAAATTTGAAAGATATGGCAGAAAATGCAGTGTGCTTTCAGGAGATATTGCCCAGGACAAACGGTTTAAAGTCTTAGAAGATTTTAAAAATGGCAGAATAAATCTTTTAATTGCAACGGATGTGGCTGCCCGGGGACTGCATGTTGAAGACATAAGTCATGTCATTAACTATGATCTGCCCTATGAACCCGAACACTATATTCATCGAATCGGAAGAACTGGTCGGGCTGGAGCAAAAGGGATATCAATAAGTTTTGCCGATGAAACCAGCTCATTTTTTATACCAAAAATTGAAGAGGTGCTGGGTAACAAAATCGAATGTGAGTATCCGTCTGAGGATTTGGACAAACCCCTTCCACCACCCCAGAAAAAATATTATTCAAAACCAAGGGCTAAAATTAGAAAACCATTTAGAGGGAGCCAAAGGCCTGCCAGGAACAGACAAAAAAAATAATTTCCTTTCCCTGGCAATCTATCTTTCTTGACACTCAGCAGGCATTCAGTGTAAAACTACAAGCCTGTTAATTAGAATTTTTTATCAAAGGAGTTAAAATAAAAAATGTTTGGTCTTGGAATGCCCGAAATTTTAATAATTCTGGCAATAGCCCTCATTGTCATAGGACCCAAAAAGCTGCCTGATCTTGCCAAAACACTGGGCCGTGCCATGGGAGAATTCAAACGCTCTGCCCAGGATTTTAAACGTAGTATTGATGTGGAAACCACAGTTAAGGAATTTAAAAATGGCGCAGAGCTTCCTAAAACAGATCTTAATAAAATTCTGACTGATCCTCCTTCAAATGATGGGGCAGCTACAGCACATCAAGAAAAGACATTTGCCGAGGATAAAGATGATGATTATGCCCCGGATCAAGAGGAGA
The DNA here is from genome assembly GCA_964457495.1 of uncultured Desulfobacula sp. Taxonomy (GTDB): domain Bacteria; phylum Desulfobacterota; class Desulfobacteria; order Desulfobacterales; family Desulfobacteraceae; genus Desulfobacula. Next base: position 10,356 of record CAYWGN010000120.1, on the reverse strand, counting down.
TGGCTGCCGCAGATAAAGAGGGAACGCCTACTACTGAGCAAGAGGAAACTGTTGCCGCGGATCAAGAGGACAGCGATTTACCCGATCATGACAAAAAAATTCCGGATAATAGTGGAGATGATACTTCAAAAGATAATAATTCGGACAAGGCAGATTACACTTCAGATCCCGATAAGATCGATAAATAATGAGCAAACAAAATAAAAGCCCTTTTACAGAACATTTAGGAGAGCTCAGAGACAGACTGGTCCGTTCCTTTATTGCTGTCGCCATCGGTTTTGTGGCTGCTTATTCTTTCAAAGAAAAATTATTTGAAATTTTGAACGCCCCCCTGATAACTGCCATGGGTGAAAATGGAAACGCCAAGATGATTTTCACAGGCCTTCCTGAAGCCTTTTTTACCTATCTTAAAGTATCCCTGCTCGCGGGAATTATCCTGGCAACCCCTGTCCTTTTTTATGAATTCTGGATGTTTGTGTCCCCAGGCCTCTACAGAACTGAAAAAAAATATATTTTACCCATTGTGATCCTCTCGGTTTTTTTCTTTCTTGTCGGCTCTTCTTTTGGATATTTTGTTGTTTTTCCCTATGGATTTAAATTCTTTTTAGGATTTGCCACAGAAACCATCTATGCCATGCCATCCATGAAGGAATATCTTTCCTTTTCCTCAAAAATGCTTCTGGCCTTTGGCTTTGTTTTTGAACTGCCCCTGGTTTTAACCTTTATGGCCAGAATGGGACTGGTGGATGTCGCTTTTTTAAAAAAGAACAGAAAATATGCGTTATTACTTTTCTTTATTGGTGCAGCAATTATAACACCTCCCGATGTCATCACCCAGATCATGATGGCCCTGCCACTGATGGTTCTTTATGAAATCAGCATCATCGGCGCCAGGGTATTTGGGAAAAAAAAAGCCGAAGAAGTTGATGATGAAGACCTTGAAGAAGGAGAGGATATCGCATCACAGAAAGACACAAAAACCAAGGAAGAATAGTCATAAACCTGACAAGTTTTTAGTGTTGACTTTTCAACACTCTTGGGTGTAAAAACTTAATTAAAATTTTAAGGAAACAATCAGTGATATGGAAATACCACTGGTATAAAGGCAAAATACATTCTTAATTATTAAAGGAGTAAAATACATTATGAACAAAAAATTGCTGACTCTTTTTTTGGCGGCAGGTATTGCTGTAATTTTTGTTGCCACCGGTCTTTATGCGGGAACAGATGTTCCTGAGACTATTACAATGGACTACAATCAATACAAAAAACGAACAAAACAACCACCAAAATCTAAATTCATTGAATTCTCCCACAAAAAACACAATGAAGAGTACAAAATTTCCTGTGGTGACTGTCATCATGACAAGGATAACAAACCCCTTGATCTTAAAATCGGTGATAATGTCCAAAAATGCGTGGAATGCCACACAAAGCTTAAGAAAGCAAGAAAGAAAAAAGGTGAAAAAAAAGACATGCTGGTACTTGAAAACGCCATGCACGGAAACTGTGTTGATTGTCATAAAGAGGTCAATATAAAAGCGGGTGATCCCAAAGGGAAAAAAGGCCCTGCACCCACCAGCTGCAGCAAATGCCACCTAAAGGGTAAATAATCGAAATAATCGTTTTATAAAAGCGTTTTTTCGCTTTAAAAGAGGTTTTCCAAAATCTGGAAAACCTCTTTTTTTATGGGGTCACTATTGATTGGTATAAAGATATTTTAAACTCTCTTGCTTTTTTGATCAAAGCAGGTGCCCAGGAAGGGCTGCCCAGGGCGTGAATATGGGTGTAGGTACCAAATGTATTTTGTTTAAAAAAACCATCCTTTTTGTCAAGGATACCTTTGCCCCGTTCCATTTTAAAGGCCATTTCAGGGTCCTGATAATCTATATCCAGGATACTGGAATATCTGAATTCATGGCCCTTTAGGGTTTCACCCAATTTGAAAAAGGGATTCTCATTCACAACCGCAACCTTGGTGTATCCGTGTCCTTGTGGCCGTTTTGAAAGCCCGAATTTAATGGGGAGAATCCCGGACATGGGATATTCTTTATCCCTCAACCAAATGCTTGTACCCAGAAATATCAAGCCCCCGCATTCAGCATAAATGGGAAGTCCTTTTTTAGATAAGCTTCTCAAATTTTCCCTGAAAGCAATATTTTGCGCAAGCTGCGGCGCATGGGTTTCAGGGAACCCACCTCCCATATAGATGGCATGAACTTCTGGTATGCTTTCTTCCAGCAAGGGGCTTATAAAAACAATTTTAGCGCCCAGCTTTTCTAAAGCATCAATATTATCCGGATAATAAAATTGAAACGCAGAGTCCCTTATAATACCGATTGTAACAGGTTCTGGTTCAGTGAGTTTCACTTCTGAAGAATTAATTTGTGTTATCACATCGGGATCAGTGCTATGGCATTCAAGGGTTACTGCCTGATAGAGTGCATCCAGATCAATATTGTCTATGGCAACTTTGGTGACAGCCGCAATCGCCTGATCGGAAAAGGCATGTTCCTCCGAGGTAACAAGCCCCATGTGTCTTTCCGGAAAATCCTGGGACTTTAACTTTGGAATGGCCCCGAATACAGGGATATTACAAAAATTTTCAATATTTATCCTTACTTTCCCTTCATGTCTTTTCCCGGCTACCTGGTTAAGAATAACCCCGCAGATATTTACATCAGGATCAAAGTTCATGCACCCCATAAGCAATGCTGCCATTGTTCTGGTACTCTTGGTGCAGTCCAGAACCAGCAGAACTGGCAGGTTTAAGAGTTTTGCAAGCTCTGCAGTGGAAGTGGAGCCGTCTGTATCAATACAGTCATAAAGACCCCGGTTGCCTTCAACAACGGCAATATCACTATGTCTTGAATTTTCCTGATAGGATTGTTTAACAATTGGAGGGGTACAAAGAAAGGTGTCCAGATTATAACAAGGACGGCCGGCTGCCTTTGAAAGCCAGCCGGCGTCAATATAGTCAGGTCCTTTTTTAAATGGGGAGACCTTAAGGCCTTTTTCTTTCCATGCAGCAGTGATCCCTAAGGAGACAATTGTTTTGCCCGATCCACCCCTGAGGCCGGCAATAACAATTCCTGGAATCTTTTTACCACCTTGTTGCATGGATAAAGTTGACTTGTCTTTATCTTAATCTTATTATTCTTCGCCTTCAGACGAGTGCTGGATACCACCGCCCTTGAGCCCATACATGGTTGTACTGCCCGAAGACCAGTATTCAAGCACTTCATCTTGAACCATTTTAGTAATAACTTTTTTAATAGCCCTTGGCTTGTCATCCGGAAAAACTTTCGAGAAATCATTAAAATAGAACTTGGTTTTGGTCTTGGACTTTTTGTTTATCCAATCCACGACTGCTTTGATTGCTGCTTCCTTATTATCAAGAAGTTCACTCATTGTCATACTCCTTTGAAATCAAAATGGATGAGCCGAAGTACACGAAGTGCACTCCGGCTTTATCATAGTATTTAACAGGTAAAGCTCAATAAACGAAGTATATTAGAACTTGAACTGAGTTGATTGCCTCCAGCTCATGTATGCCTGCTGACGGAAATCATCAATAAGGTGATGGGTAAACTCAAGCTCACAAACTTCAAAGAATTTTTCCCATCCGATTCTTTCTGCCCAGTCTCCCAGACGTTCATACTTATTCGCACCATTGGAATATGCATTAACCATCTGACTGATCGCCTTTGTCATGGAAGGCCATCTTGGCATCTCATTGGGTAGAAAAGCCACAACAACTTTAGAAAATTTCGGAACGGAAATTCTGTTGGAAACTTTACCACCTGCCATGAGAACGATACCATCACCTACTGTATCAGCCAGAGGCATGGAAGGACACATGGTGTAACAATTACCACAATACATGCATCTTTCGTTTTTAACTTCCACAGATTTAACTTCTGTACCGTTGGCAAGTTTAATCTTGGACGGTTTGATAGCGGCTGTCGGGCAGGCTGCAATAGCCAGGGGTATTTCGCAGAATTTGTCAAGGTATTCATGATCCAGCATGGGTGGTTTTCTGTGATATCCAAGAATAGCAATATCAGAACAATGAACAGCACCACACATATTCAGGCAGCATGCCATGGAAACTCTCAGCTGGGCCGGAAGCTTCATTTGCTGGAAGTCATCAAACAATACATCCATTGTTGCCTTTACAGTACCCGAGGCATCTGTTGCCGGAGTATGGCAATGGATCCAGCCCTGGGTATGAACGATATTGGTTACGCCAGCTCCTGTTCCGCCAATGGGGAATTTCAAGGAACCGCCAGGAAATTTTCTGGAAGCCAGATCGTTTTTCAGGGGCTCTACCTTATCTTTTGAGTCAACCATGAATTCAATATTATTACGGGTGGTAAAACGAAGATGCCCGTCACAATGTTTGTCTGCAATTTCACAGATTTCATTAATATGAGTGGTAGACATCAAACGACAGCCACCAACTCGTACTGTATATACTTCGTCTCCTGAGTCTGCAACATGAACAAGAACGCCTGGCTCAAGGATTTCATGGTGAGACCATTTGCCTTTGTTTTTAGCAATCACAGGAGGATAAAATTCATTATAGTCTTTTGGACCGATGTCTGAAATTCTGTTTTCCATCGGTTTGGCTGGATTATAACCAGTAGAAATAAATGCCATTATAATTCTCCCTTTTTATCTAAGATGGTGTTTTCTGTATTCGTCAACGTCACGTTCCCAGCCGCCTTCAACCTCATCCTCTTTCCAGAAGATATAGGGGTTGGTTCTCGGATATTGTACGTGCTGCGGTACTGCCTTGATACCAGTTACTTCAAGAAGCTTCTGGAATCCCTGACGCATAATCAGCTCACCAAGTCTTTCACGGTTTTTACCTTCTTCCATCCACCAGTCCCAAACATTTTCAACGACTTCTGTGAGTGCTTCGTAATCATTGTCAGGATTGACTTCAATAAAAGGAACAAGGAGAGAACCCATCTGAGCACCATCAAGAATCGGAGCCTTTGCACCACAAAGAATGGAACAACCTGTATCTTTACCGATTTTAAGGGCTCTTGGCATTACATTTATACAATGCATGCAGCGGGTACAATTGGCATCGTCAATAAAGAGTTTTTTGTTTTCAAACTTCATGCATTTTGTGGGACACAGACCCAAAACTTCTTTTTCAAGGTCAAATGGGCCCCAGTCGCGTCCTTTATGCGCACCAGCATTGGAAGGATATGCTGCATCATTTTCAACATATTTGTTGACAGCATCCTGATCAATCCTGATATTGTCTCTCCATGTACCGATAAAAGACATGTCAGAACGAGCAATAGATGCAACGCAGCAGTTGGGGCAACCATCAAATTTAAATTTAAACTTGTATGGGAAAGCCGGTCTGTGAAGCTCATCCTGATATTCATTAGTCATGAAGTGAACCAGTGCATTTGTATCATAGCATGAATATTCGCATCTGGAGCTGCCAAGGCAGTCAGCAGGTGTTCTCAGGTTGGAGCCTGATCCGCCAAGATCCTGGCCCATATCATGGGTCAATGTCCAGAAGACTTCTTCAAGCTGAGGAGTGGTGGTACCAAGAAGAACTATATCACCCGTTGCCCCATGCATGTTAGTTACACCGGAACCTCTGAAATCCCAGAGTTTGGTCAGCTGTCTTAAATAATCGCTTGTATAGTATTTACCAGCAGGCTGGGCTACACGCATTGTATGGAAATGCTGTACACCAGGGAACATTTCCGGCTGATCACAATATCTGCCGATAACACCACCGCCATAACCGAAAACACCTACGATACCGCCATGTTTCCAGTGGGTTCTACCATGCTTGTAAGAAAGCTCCAAAACACCCAAAAGGTCATCTACACAATCCTGTGGAATCTGGAATTCAACACCTTCTTCATTTTTAGCTCTGACTTCAGCCTGTTGTTTCAAGTCAGAGACAAAGCTTGGCCAAGGGCCGGATTCCAGCTGGTCCAGAAAAGGAGTCTCATGTTTTGCCATTTACTTACCTCCGTTAATAGTTAATTTACAGTCAATTAATGAAAAGTTTTTCCAAACTTGTCATTCAATAGTTTAATTCTTTGTTATTCCAAAGGGTTATATAACCGCCATTTTTTTTCCGGGAATAACTTAAGCAAAATAACATTGTTCATATAAAATTTCTGTTTAAACATGTCAATAAAAAAGGTTTTTTTTAAACGTTTTTAAAAATTGAGTGCAAAAATTTGCAATGGGATTCAAAATTTTCCTCTATAATTGCTATTTCTGACTTGTCTGGATAGCAGTCTTCTAAAATATTTTCCAAAAGGCCCCTTATCTGTTCCAAATTGAATTGCCGGAAAAACTCAATAAAAATTGATCTTAAATCTCCAAAATCATAGATCAACGATTTCTCATCCAGAGCAGACAAAAATCCTTCAATGGTTGAATTTATAATTTGCTTGTCGAGCATAACCATCCTGCTTATACCATTTAACCTATCCAGACGTATTCTTAATGTCATATTCAGAAAGAAAAATAACAGGGATGGTAATATATGTTTTTTTTTATCAGCTTCATTTGTGCCAAATGGTGTTAACGAACCATAGCCTCTAATGGTAATCAGCCTGACGTGAATTTTGCCATCTTCCTGTCTTATAATGAAATCCCCGGCAGCATGATGCCAGGGGAAAATCTGCTGAAAGGTTTCAATATCATAGTAGTAAGTCAAAATCCGGGATATTTCCTGATAGACTGGAAGAGCGTTTGTTTCTGAAATATAGTGCTGCTTTCCGTCAGATTCCCATATCGAGATTTGCTTTCTGCCCTGGTCTTCAGTGGCATGGAATTCTTTGAAGCCGTCAAGCCACTCTCCTAAAAAAAACCCGATACTGCCTTTATCTGTTTTTATGACATCAGCTCCAAAGACCTGGGGAAGATAGCGTTTTAAATATATTTTATTCAGGCCAGATATCAATTGATATTCTTTTTCAATTAATAACAGGCCCGGCTTTGATACTGCCCCGTTCAAAACAAATAAATAAATGCGATGTTCAGTAAGCGCAACCTGAATTTTTAAGGGATGATAAAAAGCACCATGTTTTTCAAGGAAAAGGGTGATCCTGCAAATCTGATCCGTTTGAACAGATATATCACAAATAATCTCAAGACCTGATTTCAATATTGAAAAATCATTTTTTGATAAAAACATAGAAGAAGCTAAAAAGTAATCCCCAATTGTAAAACCTGAATCTTTGGTTGTATATTCTGAATGGATGTGGCTTGCAAACCCGGTGTTTTCAACTGACAATGGAATTTTCCATAACCTCGAGCCAGGGAAAACCTGGTTTTCTTCACCAGATATAAAAAAATAAAAAAGACTATTATCCACTATGCTTTTCTGTGAAGCGCAAGCTCATCTTTCAGATCCTGGGCAACTTGAAAACCCATTTCTTCAGCCTTATCACAATGGGCAATAGCTTTATCAAATTCACCTGTTTCAAGGTATGCAACAGAAAGATTGTTATGGGCCACGGGAAATTCAGGTTGCACGTTAAGCGCTTGAAGATTTGCTTTGATAGCTTCCGGCACAAGCCCTTTCATAAAATATGCAGTTCCCAGGGTTGTATAGGCCTGGACAAAATTTTTATTATGAATAATGGCTTTTTTAAGATTTTTAATGGCTTTATCCACTTTTTCTTCATCTTCTTTAAGATCTTTTCCGTCAACCAGTTGAAGAAGGACAAATGCCATATTGCCATATCCTTCTGCAAAACCGGCTCTTGCCTTTGTAGCAGCCTGGTTATACCTGTAGCACCCTTCAAGATCTTTTCTCTTAAGACAGATACCCCCTAAAAGGACATAGGCCTCAGCAAGTGAAGGGCTATTGTCTATGGCTTCATGGAGTTCATTTTCAGCCTCAACATACTCCTGCTTTCCCAGAAGGGCCACAGCAAGGTTATAATGGGTTGTACCGCATTCATCATTTTTAATAAGCTGGCTTCTTAACCTCACAATATGCTCATCTGAATTTTTTGGCAGGGGGTTTTTCTGATCAATGTCCGTCATTATGGATATCCTCATTAATTATTTAAGTTGTTTAAATTCTTATTTAAAACTCTATATATTATTTCCGATACAACATTGTGTCAAGACCATTGAAAATAATCAACAAGTTTAATTTTGGCTTGAATCAAATTTAAACTTGTGATAGCAAGTGTTTATAAAAAAATCCATTGGAAAATAATTTATTTACACAATTGGGAGTAAAACATGCAACCAGGATGCTATACTGCATTAATCACACCGTTTAATCAAGCAGAAGAGCTCGATCAAGAAGGCCTTGAACAACTTATCAATTTTCAGATTAAAAACGGCATTACAGGAATACTTGCAACGGGAACAACGGGTGAAAGCCCTACATTCAAATGGAAAGAACACGATCATGTGATTGCCCAGGTTGCGAAACTGGCAAAAAACAAATGCCTTAGACTTGCCGGGACAGGCAGCAATAATACCATTGAAGCCCTGGAAGCAGCAGGCCGGGCTGCAAAAGAAGGGGTTGATGCCCTCCTTATGGTAGACCCATATTATAATGGCCCCAGCTCCCTTGAAATCAGAAGGGAATATTATGAGGTCATTGCCAGGGCATGCCCTGATGTATCCATCATACCCTATATTATTCCAGGCAGAACCGGTTCCCAGATGCTGCCCCAGGACCTTGCCATCCTGGCAAAGAACTTTCCAAATGTATCCTGTGTAAAAGAAGCCACTGGCAATCTTGAAAACATGAAACTTACCCGGAAATACTGTGGAAATGATTTTAAAATATTTTCCGGGGATGATGCTCTGATTTATGATATTATGGCTGATCCTGAAATAAAAGCCTGCGGATCCATTTCAGTGATGTCCAACATCATACCAAAATTTATGGTACAGATGGTCTCACTGCTCAACCAGGGGGATGCAGAAGGGGCCATGAAGATTCAGACGGCCATAAAACCCCTGCTTGACCTTGTTGTGGTGACCACCCAGGAAGAATCCGAATTCGGGCCTGTCTATTGCAGGGCAAGAAATCCCCTTCCTTTAAAAACCCTTATGCAATTATTGAGAATGCCTGGAGGACCCTGTCGCAGACCCTTGGGGAAAATGACACAAAAAGGATTCCAGGTTCTTTTGGATGTGGCAAAAAGCGTCCAGGCAAACACTCCTGAAATCTTTGAACCAATTGCTTCATTTTTTAATGTGGACATTGAAAAGCAGCTGAATGATTCTACCTTACATAAAGGGCTCTGGTACACATATTAGATAGTGCCTGCCTGAAAACAATCAAATAATATTTATTTTTTTTCTTTTATCTTAAATTTTTCCTGCCCTGTCTGGAAAAAGCTGGTTTTCAGCCATTCAAATCCGAATTGTAAGAGCTTTATATCATCCTCTTTCATGTCTTCAATTTTTTCATTAGGGAAATCATATCTTTCAAGGAAGGTGCTTTTAAATACAAACTCCCTGAATTTATCAATATTATAGCACACCAGAAAAAACATCTGTTTGCTTTCCTCGGAAAGTTTCATGCTGAGAGGTAATGATTTTTTCCTGACGATAAGCTCCATCCAGCCATCATTAATTTCATCTCGAAGGTCAACGCCCTGATCTTGTCTCCATTCTGCAACAGTCCATTTTTTATTTTCATCAAAACCCATGCAGTGGGCTTCTTTCACCGTAAAAAAGAATTCATCTTTTTCACCTTTCTCCCCTGAATAACTTAAGGATCCAACCCCTAAAGGATAATACCTGCAGGTGGTAGGACGATCCTCATAGATGGCACATCCTTCCTTGTTTTCAACAAAGGGACAAGATTTTCTTTCATCATCCAGAAGTTTAAGGGTTACTACGGGAAGATCGGCTTTTTCAAGGATCTGGGGTGTGGTAAATACTGCAAGAAATTCCTCAGAAGTTAATTCCAGTTTCTTTCGCATGGTTATAATATCGTATGGGGTGAGCATAATATCAATCCCCCGGCAGCAATCAGTAAAACATTTAACACCTTTGTGGCAATCAAATTTAAATTTGCTCCTTAAACTGAGCTGTTCAGGTGGTATTTCAGATATTTTTTGTATTGTATCAGTCATCAAAACTTCCTTAGCTAAAGTTATTATGGATCTCGAAATTTGTGGAGCATACGAAAAAGATTCAATAATGTCAATCAATTACCGGTTCTGTACTTATTTTTTATTTCAAATATTCCAAAAGGTTAAATAAAATAAATTTGACATCTGATTTATTTCAAAATACATAACAAGGGGATATTAATTTTAAGTGCCATACATATTGGACATGACTCACGAAATCCAAAGGAGTTTCCATGAAAATCAA
>CAYWGN010000119.1:0-15036 GCA_964457495.1 uncultured Desulfobacula sp. | reverse complement strand
CCCGATGGCAAGAACCATGGCAAACATGGTCAGCATGTTGATGGAAAATCCGAAAAAGCCTAGAACTGCAAAAGTCCCCAGAAGCACTACTGGCACTGCAATGGTGGGAATCAAAGTGGCTCTGAAAGTCCCCATAAAAAGATACATGATTACAAATACCAGCAGAACCGCTTCGAAAAGGGTTTTAACCACCTCCTCGATGGCCACCTGGGTAAAAGGGGTGGTATCATAGGGATAAATGACTTTCATGCCGGGGGGAAAATATTGGCTCATTTCTTCCAGTTTTTTCTTGACGGCATTGGCTGTATCCAGGGCATTGGCACCGGCAGCCTGCCGGATGGCCATGGCGGCAGAGGCTTTTCCATTGTATTTACCTATGATATCGTAACGCTCAGTCCCCAGCTCCGTTCGTCCAATGTCCTTGATACGGACCACAGAACCGTCTGGATTGATTCGGATGGGGATGGCGGCAAATTCTTCCGGGGTCTGGAGCAGATGCTGAACAATGATGGCTGCGTTCAGGCGCTGGTCTTTCATGGCGGGTATCCCACCGAACTGGCCGGCAGAGACTTCCACATTGTATGCCCGAAGTGCCATGATAACATCTTCCATGGTCAGGTTATAGCTTGTCAGCTTGTCCGGGTTGACCCAGACCCGCATGGCATATTGGGAACCAAAATTTTCAACCTCACCCACACCCGGTACCCGTGACAATATTTTTTCCAGATTAGACTGTGCATAGTCCCGTAAATCTACACCGTCCATGCTGCCATCTTCCGAAATCAGACCCACGATGATAAGGTAGTTCCGGGTTGATTTGCTGACTTTGACGCCCTGGCGCTGGACAACATCGGGAAGGCTTGCCATGGCAAGCTGGAGTTTGTTTTGTACCTTGGACCAGGCCAGATCAGGATCGGTTCCGGGAGCAAAGGTCAGTTCGACTCTGGCTGCGCCGGAAGAAGAGCTGGTGCTGGAGAGGTAGAGCATATCATCCAGGCCAGTCATCTTCTGTTCAATGATCTGGGTCACTGTGTTTTCAACGGTTTCTCCTGAGGCCCCTGAGAAAAATGCATCAATGGCAATGGAAGGCGGTGCAATGGGTGGATACTGGGATATGGGTAAATTGTAGATTGCCAGCCCCCCGGCCGCCATTATAACAATGGCGATGACCCAGGCAAAGACCGGACGATCCAGGAAAAATTTTGACAGCATCAGGCCCCCCCATCTTTGCGCATTTTTCCAGGAGCATCCTGATTTGCAGTTGGTTTCTGTTTGGATTTTGTCTCAGTAAAAGGCTCGGCTGTTACGATCATACCAGGTCGAACCATCTGCAAACCTTCGACAATCACCCGATCTCCGGGTGCGAGACCTGCGGATACGAGCCATTTGTTTCCAATGGCCTGATCAATGGTGAGCATGCGCAGCCCGACGTGGCTTTCAGCATCCACGATCAGGGAGATGGGATTTCCTTTGTGGTCCCGGGATATCCCCTGCTGAGGGATAAGGATAGCCTGTTCATTGACACCTTCTTTGATCAGAGCCCGGACAAACATGCCCGGCAGAAGAACACCATGGGGATTGGGGAAAACAATTCTTAAAATAACTGATCCTGTTGTCGGGTCAACAGTTATATCGCTGAACTGCAGCGTTCCTTCAAGGGGATAGGCTATACCATCTTCCAGAGTGAGCCTGACTTTGTCCTGATTATTTCCGTCCTGATTAAGACTGCCATTCTCCAGGTGATGTTTCAGGCGCAGCAATTCTGTGGTGGCCTGGGGTACATCCACATAGATAGGGTCCAGTTGTTGAATGATTGCCAGGGGAGCGGGCTGAAAAGCAGTCACAATAGCGCCCTCTGTTATATTGGATTTACCGATCCGGCCGGAGATGGGTGCGGTTATCCGGCAGTATTCCAGGCTGATTTGAGCAGTCTTAACTGCCGCCCCCGCCTGTTGGATAACGGCTCTGGCCGCCGACACAGCTTCCTGGTAACTCTCCTCCTGGGCCTGGGCAACTTTAAGTGAGGCTTCGGCAATTTTGGATTCTGTCACGGCTTGATCCCGCTGGATTACTGAGACAGCATTAACCTTGGCCAGATCTTCATACCGTTGAGAGTTTATCCGGGCCAGCGACAGGGTAGCCTGCTGACGAGTAACTCCTGCAGTGCCCATGGCCAATGCGGCTATGGCCTGATCAGCGCCTTTCCGGGAGGCTGCCAGATTTGCTTTAGCAGCGTCAAGAGCAGCCTGAAAAGGGGCGGGATCAATCTGGTAAAGCGTCTGACCCGCATTGACGTCCGACCCTTCTGTAAACAATCTCTTTTGAATAAGACCACTCACCTGGGGTCGAATTTGTGCAGTTCTGTAAGCATTTGTCCGGCCCGGCAATTCAGAGGTCAATACTGTTTTTTGTGTTACCACCGTTATTATGGACACCACAGGGGCAGGACGATTCGGCGGAGCCTGGGGGTGACGGTCGCAACCTGTCGGCAAAAGGCTGAACAGCAGAACAATTAAAATGATAAATAATTTTAATGGGTTATTATTTTCTTGCATTTAAGATCTCCAACATATTGATTAAAGTAATTGTATTTAAATTAAAGGGAGCCTCTTCCGGATCATGAGCTGACGAGCCCTTTCAGGAGAATATCCAGGATTTGATCCGGGTCATCCGGATACGGATATTGTTCAGGTGCCTCAAGCCATAGGAAAAGAAAAGAATTGGAGATGCTCTCAAGACAGACTGCCAAATGGTATGGATCGGAAATTTTTTTGAACAGGTTTTTTTTTATGCCGCTGTCAAAAACGATAGCAAGTTTTTGCAAAAATTCATTATGCTGGTCACGGATTTCGGAATCAAGACCTGCCATAATGTTAAAGCTGGCTCCCCGGCTCTCGGCAAAATAGAGACGGATCATAGAACTATTGGCTCTGAAGACCTTGCCTTTGGCTCTTATATAGGCCTGTAGTTTTTCAATCTCGTCATCGCCTTCTTCTATGGCCTTTGTAAGAGATTCATGGAATTGGTCAGCCTTCTCTAAAATAAGAGATTTATAGAGGTCTTCTTTATTATTAAAAAATTTATACAGGGTTCCGATGGCAAATTCGGATTTTGCCGCAATCTCATGCATGGACACGTTATGGTATCCCTTTTCTGAAAAAAGGTCGAGAGCGCCGGCAAGCATGTCTTGACGCTGCCTGAGTTTTTCTCTTTCTCGACGAGATAGTTTTTCTTTCTGCATTTTTAGACCTTCCGTTTGATCAAGGGGTAGCTATTAAAATAAACGTGCCATGTTATAATATGACGTCATGTTCATATTATAACATGGTGCTTTGTGTTGTCAAACTAAAAAAATAATTGAGTCAATTAGTTTTCAAAAATTCTACAAATCAAGGGAGGTCTATCATTCATAGATGCAGTTTATTTTATGAGAAATATTCTTAGATCCATGACATTTGTATTGGTGGGGCCGGTTATGATGAGATCATCAAGTTTATTAAAAAAGTTATATGAATCATGGGTTGTTAAAAATTTTTTTGCAGAGATTCCAAGATCCCGGGCTTTTTTAAGGGTATTGCCATCGGCAATTGCCCCTGCCGCATCTGTTGGGCCGTCCGTACCATCTGTTCCAGCAGAAAGAACAACAATGTTGTTTTCTCCTGCAATTTCAATGGCAGATGCCAGTACAAATTCCTGATTTCGTCCTCCAAGCCCATGATGATCCATGGTGACGATTGTTTCCCCTCCTGAAATAATGCATCCGGGCAATGGTACAGGATTACCTGTTCTAAGGGATTCCTTTGCTATGGCTGCGTGCATCTTTGCAATATCCTTTGTCTCTCCCTCAATCAAAGAAGATAAAATTATGGTGTTATATCCCAGGGATTCAGCTTTGGCTCTGGCAGCGATGAGTGTATTAAAATTATTCCCGATGATCAGGTTCTTAACTTTTTTAAAATATGGATCATCAGGCTTGGGGGTTTCAGAAATTTTACAGTTACACCCTTTATTGATATGATTCAGGACATTTTGGGGCAGTTTTAAGGAAATATTATATGATTCTATGATATTTTTACAATCTTCAAAAGTACCTGTGTCGGGAACTGTAAGGCCTGAAGCTATGATATCAAGATCATCACCCACAACATCAGACAGGATCAAAGAAATTATGGTTGCAGGAAAAGCTGCTTTTGCAAGACCTCCGCCCTTAATAAGGGAAAGATGTTTGCGGATGGTATTTATTTCATGAATCCTAGCGCCGCAGGAAAGCAGGATTTTTGTTGTTTCCTGTTTTTCAGCCAGGGATATGCCATCACATGGTAAAGGTGAAAGCGCAGATCCGCCACCTGAAATAAGGCAGAATATCAGGGTTTTTTCATGGGCATTTGTTGCCATGTCAAACAGTTTTTCTGCCCCAATCCTTCCATTTTCATCGGGAATGGGGTGGCCTGCTTCAACCAGTTCAATGGTTTTAAGACTTGCAATGTGATCATATTTTACATTCATACTTCCCCGGGTTATTCTTGAACCCAGAATGTTTTCAAGTTCTTTTGCCATGGCAGCACAGGCTTTGCCTGCTCCAATAACCAGGATTTCTTCAAATTTTGTAAGATCAAATGTGGTATCTGCCACTATAAGTATATTTTTACAAAGTTTTAGATGGCTGCTGATTGCAATGGCAGGATCTGCCGATAAAAGACCAGCATGGAAAATATCTTTGGCATCTTTTCTAAGCTCTAAAAGATCACAAGATTTATTTTTTTGAGTGGGCATCTACTTCTCCCTTTCTTTTTCATAAATTGGTATTACATAAGGCCCTTCAGGGATAACAGCTATTTTTTTATTGCCTGATCTTTTAATGGATTCACAAAGCATTTTATTTAAATCAAAAATATTATTTACATAGGTATATTTTCTATGTTTTTCTGAAAGTTTTGGGGCAAACAAATGGATGTTTCCGATACACATGGGTTTTAACTGCATTTCAGTCTGCCATTCATCAATCTCAGCATATTCCCGCGATTTTAATCTTTCAAGAAATGATTCTTTTCCAAGTTTGAATAAAAGTTTCTGGGCAGTTAAATACTCATCTGACCCCATGCCTTCGGAACATTCTGATACAACAATGATATCACCACCGGGCTCAAGTATATCCATGGCAGTAACCATTGCTTTTACAGTCTGATAATAGGTTTTATCCAAAGGATATCCCCCGGCACTTGTGATAATTGTAGAAAATTTTTCTGAAATTTTAATTTCTGCATATTGTTTCAAATATTGTATTGCCCTGGCATGGCTTTTTTCAATATCACCAAAATTTACAAAGGAAAGATTTCTTTTTTCATCAATAACAACATTAACGGCAAAAAGATTGGATAATGTTCTTATACCCTCAAGCTGGAATTCATGGAAGATATTTTCTTTAAGATTGCAGGTTCTTGATCCAGGATGTTCAAGAAATTTTGCAGTATGAAATCCTGTAATGGTTTGATGGTGGGCTACCCCGGGAATAACAAGCTTTCTTCCCCCTGAATACCCTGCCATGAAATGTGGTTCCACAAGTCCGATTACGATCTTGAGATCAGACATGGCAAAACGTCTGTCGATTTTTATGGCAAGACCGGATTTTGAAGTACACAAGAGGACATGATCTTCATTTTTCCTTGCATAGTGGTTTTCCACCCTGATAGTTTCAAGAACTTTTTTACTGCCCACAATTTCTAAAAGTTCGTCTCCAATATTTGGTCTGTGCAGACCCGTAGCAACAAGCACATTGATACAATTTTTTTTAATCCCTGCTTTTATCAGCCTTTCAACTAGTTGAGGCAGTATAAGCCCATTGGGAACAGGCCTGGTAACATCACAGATCAATATGCAGGCAGAAGATTTGCCTTTTGCCACATCTTCCAGTGATCCTGATTCATCTCCTTTGGAAAAGGCCTTTGATATGGCAGCCAAAGGGTCATCAATAACAGGCATATTCTGTTTTTCTATGATAGTTGCATCCCAGTCCTTATCAAGACTGATCCCAAGACTGGTTTTTCCGTAATTTAATGAAATATCCATTTTTACAAACCCTAATTTTTTATTTTAATTTCCATAGGTTCATTGTATGAAAAAGCATCAATGAATGCACTGGAACGTATGACGTCCAAAGAACAGCTGTTGGAAACAAATCAGACAATAGACGCTCTGGACTAATCAAAAAATATATCGTGGAGCGCATTAATGGTTGTATCCAGCTTGTCTTCATGGACAAGGAAATACAATGCCGCATTAGATGTGCCAGAAGAAATCATTTCAATATTTACATTGGCATCGGAAACTGCTGTAAAACACTTTGCAGCAACGCCCCTATTATTTTGAAGTCCTTCCCCCACAATACTGACCAATGCCACATCCGTCACAATGGATGATTTTTCAAATGCTGTGGGCTTTATTTTTTTAATACTCTGATGTCCCTTTTCAATATCTTTTCTGGACAGCAACAGACTGATACAGGTTTGAGACGTAACCACAGACTTAATATTAATTCCTGAGGACGTCATATTTTCAATAATCTGGGATAATATCCCGAATCTTGCCCCGATACCCGAAGCATAAATTTTTAATACGGAAATATCTGTTGTATAGGAAACACTTTTAATAATTTTTTTAGCAGTTTGAGCATTTTTTGTAATCAGGCTTCCCCGTGCATCCGGATTATAAGTATTTTTAATGGCAATGGGAATTCCTGCTTTTTTTACTGGTTCAACCGTTCTCGGGTGCAAAATGCCGGCTCCTGTATAGGACAACTCGGCTGCTTCTTCATAGGTCAGTTCCGGAATTAGTTTACAATGGGGAATATTATCAGGGTCTGCCGTCATGAACCCTTGTGTATCTTTCCAAATTTCCAGCACTTCGGCATTGATGGATGCCGCCACAACCGCAGCAGAGTAATCAGATCCGCCCCGGCCAAAAGTTGTAATGTCTCCTGATTCACTCACTCCATAGAAACCCGGGATAAAAACAATCTTTTGAGGTGTCATTATGGAGTCAAGTGCAGCCATCAGATTCTTTGATGTTTTACTCATAATAGCTGAGGCGTCCATGAACTTGCCATCCGTGACAATCCCTGCATCCTCGGGTAAAAGATAGCAGCTTTGTTTTCCCATACTTGACAATGATTTTGAAAGGATGACCGCGGAAATCCGTTCCCCATAGGTGGCAACCATATCCTTCATCCTGGGAGTTGCCTCCCGGGTGAAGCTGACGCCATAATAATATCTTTCCAGTTCCTGAAAAATCCTGGAAAGATCTTTGGATAATTGTTTTCTCTTGTTCACATCATCAATGAGACTTTTAATAATGGTATTGTGCAATGTTTTTAATTGGGTGATGACCGTTGGAATAGTATCTTCATTTTCCATGGCTTTCTGGATACCTGCAATTAAAATATCTGTCACACCATAAAAGGCTGAAAGTACAAAAATATCCCCTTCACCCCTTTTTGCAATTAACTCGATAATTTTTCTGGCAGCCGGCCCGTCTTTGAGACAGCCTCCGCCTATCTTAATAACTTTCATGGACGGCAACCTACCATAAAAACACCATTTTTCCAAAATTTTTTAATTCTTTTCACGAATAGTTAGCTTTCCCATAAAAGCTTGTGAGCCGGTTGGGCTGGTGAAGATTTTTCAGGCTTTGTGCCGGTAGAATACTGCCTTGGAAGGTGGCTCCGGGGTATTGCCCAGGATGAGGTCACAGGCTTTTTCCGCCACCATCATGGTGGGGGCATATATATTACCATTGGTAACATAGGGCATGACAGAGGCATCCACCACGCGCAGATTTTCCATGCCGTGAACCTTCATGGTATCAGGATCCACCACAGCCATGTCATCTTTCCCCATTTTACAGGTGCAGGAGGGGTGAAGCGCTGTTTCAGCATCCTTTGCCACCCATTCCAGGATATCCTGGTCTGTCTGGATATGGCTGCCCGGGGAGGTTTCACCCCCGTTGAATTCGCTAAAGGCCGGCTGGTTCATGATTTTTCTGGCACATCTGATGGCTTCCACCCACTCTTTGCGGTCCTGGTCCGTGGACAGGTAGTTGAATTTAAGGGCCGGGTGCTGCCGTGGATCTGTAGATTTTATTTTAATGGATCCTTTGGAATTGGAATACATTGGACCTACATGGACCTGATAACCGTGGTCGTGGCTGGGCTGGCTTCCGTCGTAACGGATGGCCAGAGGCAGGAAATGGAACTGGATATTGGGATATTTCACATCATCATTGCTCCTTATAAATCCGCCTGCCTCAAAATGATTGGTGGCTGCAGGTCCTGATCTGTGGAAGAGCCATTGGTAGCCTATAAATGGTTTTTTCCACCACTTGAGGGCTGGATTCATGGACACGGGTTTTTTGCTTTTGTATTGAACATAGACTTCCAGATGATCCTGCATATTTTCTCCCACACCGGGGAGATCATGAACGACATTGATGCCAAGGTCTTTGAGCTCTTGTGCATTTCCAACACCTGACAACTGGAGTACCTGGGGAGAGTTAATAGCACCGGAGCAAACAATGACTTCGCCTGCATGCACAGTTTTCGGGCTGCCTTTTTTGCCTTTGACAAATTCCACACCAATGGCTTTTTTATTATCAAACAGAATTCGAGTGGTAAGAGCCCGGCAGATAACATCCAGGTTGGGCCGTTTTTTCAGGACAGGGTGAAGATATGCCCTTGCAGCACTGAGACGGCGGCCCCTGCTGATATTCCGGTCAAAGGCGCCAAATCCTTCTTGCTGGTATCCATTGACATCATTGGTCAAAGGATACCCAGCCTGTTCCGTGGAATTTAGGAATGCCGCAAAGAGCGGGTTTTTACAGGGTCCGGTTTCAAGAATGAGGGGACCATCCGTTCCGTGGTATTCATCCGGCCCTTTAAGACGATTTTCAGCCCTCATGAAATAGGGCAGGTTGTGGGCATAATCCCAGTTTTTCATACCTTCGTCCTTTGCCCATTTTTCATAGTCCAAGGCATTGCCGCGGATGTATATCATGCCGTTTATACTGGAGGAGCCACCAAGGACCTTGCCCCGGCCATGGAAAACTTTCCGGTCGTTCATATGGGGTTCAGGCTCGGTTTCATAACACCAGTCATAATATTTATTGCCCAGTGGATAGGTCAGGCCGGCAGGCATGTGAATAAAAACGTCCCAGATATAATCGGGCCTGCCAGCTTCCAGGACCAATACTTTGTTTGCAGGGTCCTGGCTGAGCCGATTGGCCAGAACACACCCGGCAGATCCGCCGCCAATAATTATATAGTCATATTTTTCTTTCATTTTCTTAACTCCTTTACAATATTATCTATTTCCGGTCACAAGGCTGATAAATCCGGCCACCAGGGTTTCAATATCCATTTCACCATCTCTGACAAGGGCCTGGAGGGCAACACCTTGCAGACCTGAAATAAAACAGATGGCAGCAGCCCTGTTGGTTTCCTTTAGGCAAATCCGGTTCAGGGCATCTTCAAAAGCATCCACAAATTTGTCATAGGCTGCCTGGATTTTTATAATGACAGGTCCCCTTATGCCGCTGAATTCGGCTGCCAAAGAAGCAAGGGCAATGATAGTGTCAGGGTGATCGCGAAATCTGCCCATGAAAATATCTATCATGCCGTATATCATTTTGTTATAATCTCTATGGTCATGGGTCAGATACTCAATGTATTGGTCAAAACTATGGTAAAGCTCTTTTACCACATCTTCCAGAATATCTGGTTTTGAATTGTAGTGATGAAAAACTGCTCCTGTGGTCATGCCGATATGATAGGCAATATCCTGGATAGTGGTTTTGTGGTACCCCAGCCGTGCAAATAAATGGGTGGCCGCTTCAAGAATTAGCCTTTTTGTAACAATTCGTTTAGCCTCTTTTTTATTGATGGGGTCTGGCATACTCAATCCTTAATTGATTCAGGGTTTTATCAAGGGGAACACCTTTTTTGTCCCATCCCCGCAATTGATAATATTCCTGCCTCATATAGTCCATATCCTTTTTTGAAATCCTGTGGCCTTTTGCAGGGCCGTCAGGAAGTTTTTCTTTTACAAATCTGGGAGGAAGGATATCCTTTTGCGCATCCAAACCCTGTGCCAGGTTAAAACACCTGACAAGGTTCCAGATCCGTTCACCTGTTTCCATGAAGATATCAGGATCTGCTTTTTGTCCCGTTGCTGCACTGAGAAGCTCGGCATAGGTGGTGCTGGATATGCCGTAGCTGCCAAAGTCACAATTGACCAGAGTATCTCTGCCGGCGGAATAATTCTGCAGCGCCACCACCATTTGTGCTTTGCCTTCAGGCGTAAGCGGATCAAGAGGGTGTCCTTCCCATTCTCCTGACAATTCATAAGTCACGGTAAAGCCCCTCTGGTGGCAGCCGCCACGATCCGTTGTCATATATGCCAGCCCCATGCCTGATACTCCCCTGGGGCCCCAGGCCGGGGATTCAAGCCCTTTGGTATGCACTGCAAATTCCTTTGCCTTTCCCCCGATTTCCTGAGCAGCCTGTTTTACACCTTTGGATAAAAGTATGCCAAGCTCGCCTTTACGGCTGGCAATGGCATGGATCAGATGTTCGGCAGCAATAACATTGCCAAATTTTAGTTCGATTCCCGCGGGAGAGGCAATCAGTCCTTTTTCACAGGCTTCCATGGCAAAGCCGATAAGGGCGCCACAGGACATGGAATCCATCCCGTAAAGGTCACAGAGCTTGACCAGGTGAGCCACAGCCCTGATATCTGAAATATCCAGGTTGGAACCCATGAGGGCGGCAGATTCATATTCTATAATATCCGTAATAATGCCTTTGTATTTTCCGCTCCGGACCGCGCCGATCTTGGAACACCGAATGGGGCATCCCATACAGGCAGAGCTGCCAAGCCACAGATGTTTGGACTGGCCCTTGTCTGAAAGGCCAGATGCCTTTGAAAAGGTCCCGCTTTGATAATTTTTATGGGGCAACAGCCCGGTTTCATTGGCAAACTCAACGGAAGCGGCTGTGCCTGCGACCCTGAAAGGCTCCACATCCGGGCTTTCTTCAAGTTCTTTGAAAGCCGTGGCGCAGGCTTTGATAAATCGCTGGGGATCATATACAGCAACAGGTTTGGAGCCTTTGATCGCAATGGCCTTGAGGTTTTTGGAACCCATGACTGCCCCGGCACCGCCCCGGCCTGCCTGGCGGTTGTATTCGCAGCAGATCAAGGCGAAAAGGACCTGGTTTTCACCTGCCTGGCCAATACTGGCAATTTTTATGGTTTCATCATTGAGTTCATTCTTGATCAGCTGATTAGCTTCCAGAGTATCTGTTCCCCACAGATGCACTGCATCCCGGATTTCCACGGTGTCATCGTTAATCCAGATAAACACTGGTTTTTTGGCCTGTCCCTTAATAATGAGACCGTCATAACCAGCATATTTGATTTCAGGAGAAAAGCTGCCCCCAAAATAGGAATCCAGGAAAATACCGGTCAAAGGAGATTTTGTGACCACACATCCCCTCATGGCAGGAGCCATGGTGCCTGTCAAGGGACCTGTCATAAACATGAGCACATTGTCTTTGCCCAAAGGATCAGTGCCCGGGGAAACACTGTCATAGAGAAGCTTTGCTCCAAATCCCTTTCCACCGATAAAATCTGTTTTAAAGGCATTTGACACGGGAAGGGTTTCAACGGATTCACTGGATAAATCAATCATCA
This sequence comes from uncultured Desulfobacula sp., assembly GCA_964457495.1. Classification (GTDB taxonomy): domain Bacteria; phylum Desulfobacterota; class Desulfobacteria; order Desulfobacterales; family Desulfobacteraceae; genus Desulfobacula. The sequence goes on along the minus strand of CAYWGN010000119.1, from coordinate 3,298 downwards.
GCAGTTTGTTTGTGTAGGCTTCAGTCATTGATCTTTCCTCTGTAAACAAGTTCAAGGGCTCCAGTGGGGCAGGCTTTAACGCACAAAGGTTCCCCCTGGCACAATTCGCATTTAACAGCTTTTTTTGTATCAGGATCCAATGTTACCATTCCTATAGGGCAGAATTGGACACATAGACCACAGCTGATACATTTGTCAGGGTCTATACAGACAATGCCGTCATCATTGCGCTGGATGGCCTTGGAAGGACAGACATTCATGCAATAGGCATTTTCGCACTGATTGCAGACAGTTGGAATATGGTAGAGGTTTTCATTTTTATGGTGAATCAAAAGGCGGGCACGTCTTGGATTATACCCAGCGATCAGGTCCATGCTGCATGCCAGCTGGCAGATACCGCATCCTGTACATTTATCAAAGTGTGTATGAATAAAGGTTTTGATAGCTTTCTCCTGGTTTAGAGGTCTATTTTTAAAATGTAAAATATCACATATTATGTACTATGTAAACAGGTTTAATTATTGCTTTTAAAAAAAAGCTATGGTATGCCTTGAATCACATATCACATATTATGTGATAGAAAAAACTGTACTCAATTTCAATCTGAGGAAAGGAATAGGTAAAATGCTCAAGGCGATCAATATTACCAAAAGGTTTGGAGCGTTGGCAGCTGTCGACGACCTGAGCTTTGAGGTGGAAGCAGGCCAGGTATTTGGAATAGCCGGTCCAAATGGTGCAGGTAAATCAACACTATACAACCTCATCACAGGATTTTACAAATATGAAGGAAAGATAGAGTTTGATGGTAAGAATATAAAGGGACTTCCCACACACAAAATAGCCCGCCTTGGAATTTCAAGAACTTTCCAGATTCCTCAAATTTTTGAAAGCATGACAGTGAAAGAAAGCGTGAACCTGGGCTGTCGTTTTGGCAACTCCGGCAAATACGATCCCAGTTATTCCGATGAGATGATTTCTTTTAACAGCCTGGAACAAGAGCGCAATAATAAAACCGATCTATTGAACCTGTTAGGCAAAAAAAGACTTATGATAGCCTCTGCCCTGGCCACAAAGCCGAAAATACTAATGGTTGACGAGCCCATGGCAGGGCTTAACGCCTCAGAGATTAATCAAATGACAAATCTCATAAAAAAAATCAATCAAGACCTTAAAATCACAGTCATAATCATCGAGCATTTTATGAAGGTTTTAACAGAGCTTGCCAATCCTATCCTGGTCATACAAAACGGAAGCGAGATCTGCACGGGGACACCTGAACAAATAACCTGCAATAGCGAAGTGATTGAATGCTACCTGGGAGATTCACATGATGCTTAGCATTGAAAACCTGAACGCATATTATGGACAGGCACACGTGCTCAAGGATGTGTCTATTAATGTTAACAAAGGGGAAGTTGTGGTGCTGTTGGGGCCTAATGGCCACGGCAAGAGCACGTTGTTAAAAAGCCTTTGCGGCATGGTGGATTCCAAGAAGGGCAGGATATCCTACAAAGATCAGGATATTATTAAATTGCCCTCTGAAAAGATTGTCAACCTGGGAATTACCTATATTGCTGAAAACCGGGAATTGTTTCCCTATATGTCCGTCATGGAAAACCTGAAACTTGGGGCGTATTCCAAAAACGCACGAAAACATGAAAAGGAAAACCTGGAAAGGGTGTTTACACTATTTCCTCGATTGGCCCAACGCAAGAAACAATATGCATCCACCATGAGCGGCGGTGAAGGCAAAATGCTGGCCATTGCAAGAGGATTGATGTCAAATGCGGATTTTCTGGCCATTGATGAGCCCTCTCTGGGTTTACAGCCGAATCTAAGGACTGAGGTGGCCAGGATTATTAGGGAGATTAACAAACAGGGTAAAACAATTCTGGTGGTGGAGCAGAATATTCCTCAGATAACGGATCTGGCTGACAAGCTTTATGTTCTGGAAGAAGGTCGCATAACCTTTGAGGGTAGTAAAGATGATGCCTTAAGCAACGAGGATCTAAAGGAAATTTTTCTGGGAATGTGACAGAGCTAAGAAATGGTTATTGGGAAGAACATATGGCGGGTTGAACTCGCTTATGGAGGGGAGAAAACACTATATGTTTATAGAGATTATTGATGTTATTATCAGCGGTTTATTGAATGGATCGGTTTATGCCCTTATGGCCATTGGTCTTGCCCTTGTCTACGGCGTAACAAAAGCCTTTAATTTTGCATATGGATCTTTTTACACCATGGGCGGCTATTTCGCCTGGGTATTTCTGGTTCCCTTAAATTTACCGGGAGGATACTATACTGTTTTTCTTACGGCAATTCCCTTTCTTTTTATTGTGGGCTTCTTTTTAGAGAAATTCCTGGTAGCACCCCTGCGAAAGCGATCCGACTGGCAGATGAAAGCCATGATGTTAACCCTGGGGCTGGCGCTCTTTTTGGATATCGGGTATATTGCCGTGTTTGGTCCAAGGCTCAAATCATTGCCTGACATTGTGGAAGGGACCCTTGCCATTGGGCCTTTGGTATTTATGAAACAGGACGTGGTTATCTTTATATTATCCATTACAGGCTTACTTTGTTTTGCCTGGTTATTAAATAATACCCGTGTTGGGATGGCAGTACAGGCCGTCGCTCAAAACCCGACGGGCGCACAGATTGTCGGTATTCCCAAGGAACGTGTTTTTGCCGCCACCTTTGCCATATCAACCATCATGGTGGGTATTGGCGGGATTTTACTCAGCCAGAAAAACTTTGTTAATCCACAAGCCAGTACAGGCATCATGATCAAAGCCTGGGTCATCACCGCCTTTGGCGGCATGGGATCTATCCGGGGCAGTCTTTATGCAGCGCTTATTATCGGCATGCTGGAGGCTTTTGTTGGATATTATCTGGGAATGATACACATTGATATCGCGGTTTTAACAGTACTTTTAATAACCTTGGCATTTCGTCCCCAGGGTTTGATGGGAAGGGAATAAATCATGAAAGCGAAAAGCATGATAAAGATTCTTGCGGTTACATATGGTCTGATTGGAATTCTGCCTATTTTTGTAAGTGACAGCTCCATCATGATGCGGATTTTGACAATGATTTTGATATGGTCTGTTGTCGCCTCCTGCTGGGATCTTATCATGGGGTATGCCGGCATATTTTCTTTTGGTCAGGTGGCTTTCTATGTCATTGGCGCTTATTCATCGGCCATACTTTCAGTATCATTGAACGTACCACCGATTTTGGCCATATTCATGGCCGGAACAATTACTGCAATGATCGGGGTGCTCATAGGGTTACCCTG
>CAYWGN010000118.1:0-15053 GCA_964457495.1 uncultured Desulfobacula sp. | reverse complement strand
TATTTTGAAAATTTTGTCCCTTTTCTGTCTATTTTATTGCGGCAATTAACACCATGTGTAAAATCCCACTGAGTGGAGCTCGCACCCAGGAGGTTGAGTCGGCAATTAGTTGATCGTTTTGCGGTCTGGGTCGACTTGTTAACGATGGTTGGAACCAGCGTGCAGGTCGATACCATACTGGCTGTCCCTGACAACCTCAGACATGAACGTATCAGCTAACTGAAAGGTTAATGAACCATTTTTAGAACCTGGAAAAAATCGGTTCAGACCCCTCCTGTCCGGGGAATATCGTGAATGCTGTTCAAAGGCATAGACATTTACCACTGGAACGGCAATCAAAGTGCCACGATGCATATTAGACCAAAATTCACCTTCTGGCCCGTGTCTATTTTGGCTTTTAAGGCGGGAATACCCAGATCCGGTAATACCAGCCATTTTTTCCACCCGATCAAAGAACACTTATCTTTTGCCAATTTTGATTGGGAATGTAACAAAAAGCCATCCTTTGCAGACCGAAAAATTCTACTTGTATGTGTCACATCCGGAAATTATGACAAGGGCATCTATTATGCCGGGTAACAACTTTATACGTTGCAATGGTAAGGTATATACTTGTTTTAGTCAATAAAAGTGTTACTGGGTTGAATCCTTAATTTCTTTTTCCAATCTAACCTGTGGCCCGCTTAAAATATGAAGATCTCGCTGTGGAAACGGAATAACTACTTTGTTTGCCTTGAAAAGTCTGTCAATTTCATATCTTAATTTGCTTTCCGCCTCAATAAAGTTATCGATATCTGACCAGAATCTCAATCGAAAATCCAGAGAGCTGTCCCCAAAGTTGATGAATTGTACCCGGGGTTTTTGTGGAGAATCATACACCTCTGTCACTGAATCTGCTGCCTGTAACAACAGCGTTTTTACAAGTGCTGTATCTGACCCATATGCTACGCCTATCATCAGATCTCTTCTGATAAAAGGATCTTTATGGCTCCAATTGGTTACCAAGGCACTGATGAACTCGGAATTCGGAATAATGAGCGACGAATTGGTATAGGTCTGAACCAGTGTGGCTCTAACATTAATCTTTTTTACTTCTCCCCATATGCCTCCCAATTCAACGACATCGCCCACCTGTATGGGACGTTCAAACAACAGAATCAGACCACTGACAAAATTATTGAATATATTTTGCAGACCAAATCCAAGCCCGATACTCAACGCACCAAATACAACTGCCAGGGATGTAGTATTCAGTCCAAAAACACTCAGACTGATCAGGATGCCTACCAACCAAATCACATATGTTGAAATGGTAGTGACTGACCCTTTAGCTCCTGTAGACAGCCCGCTTTCTTTTAACACATGCCTGGCCATAACTTTTTCCCACAACTGGGTAAAAAGATAGGTCAAAAGAATAACCAGAATCGAATAGGCAAAGTTTACCATGCTCAATTCAATCTTTCCGATCACATAGTTTTTGGTAAATATCTCCCAAAGCCATACAAAAAAAACATCACTTGAACTCCATGAAAATGCAAGCCCCGTCAGTGCAAACATAATGATAAAAAAGTAAAGCCCTTTAGATAAAATCCAATAAAATGGATAAGATATGCCGTAAAGGCTTTGGGACTCCGGTTCAATTTTTTCCTTGAATTTACTGTCAATATCTTTCATTGAATATACAAGCAGTATGCAGACGCAGATAATTACTAAAGAAACCCCCCAGGACATGTACCACCAGGATGCAAAATGTCCGTATCCGGCAATATCGGCAAAAAGGCCTGAAAGCACCACCGTCTTTGACCATACACTCAACAGCTTCATCTCTATGCCATTGGTTTGGCTTTCCATTTTTCTATATGCCTTCCAGAATAAAAACACACCAACAACAAGCACTGCTTCGGAAAAAATCCGAATGGATGACAAAATTACGGTATCCAAAGAAAGGAATCTATAGATCAAAAGATAAACAAGGGAATACAGTCTGATTCCCCATATAAATGCATTTTTCCACCCGTACAGGGCTTTAAAGAATACAAGCCCCTTTTCGTTGACAATCAGATGGATGGAATCAGATGCGATCTTAGTGATCAGAATTATAGTTAAAAATGTTTTTATAAATTTGATAAAATCGGGAAAAATCAAATATACCTGGGTTTTTGAAAGTATAATCGTCAGCAGTATCCAGAAAATAACAACCAGGGAACCCTCAAGGACAATTATAGGATATCCGGTAGGCTTGTGGATAATGTTCTTGTAGAGCTCTTTACCTCTTAGAACAGGCAGTCCCTGGAAAAAGAAAAGACTGAACAACAGAAAAACAGCAATGACCATCACCTCGCTAAGATTTATATGCTCCATTAGCTGGGACAATTTCAGCGATATCCATTCATTGGTGAACAATTGTCCAATTTTGGCAAATGAACTAATAGTTTCTTTTAAAAATTTTTTAGACGAAAAGATTTTAAATTCGATGACATCCCTTTGGAACCAAAGCCTTCCTTTTTTGTCTTTGATCTCTTTTCTCAAGATCATCCGGAGATCTTCGAAAGATCTAAGCAACTCGTTGTTGGTATTTATTTCTGAAGACAGCATATCCATTATGCTTAGAATAGATTTCTGTTGTTTTTCCAGAACTGTTCGGTAGGACTTGAATTCCTTTATTCTGGTTTCCCTGATTATGTCTTTGCCCTTGAAAGAAGTGGATTCCTCAATTCTTTGATCGATTAAAATGCTTTTATCTTTTACCGCAGAAAGAGTTTGGCTTGATTTACCCTCTTTTCCCGTTGTTCTTTGAATTTTTGATTTGATTAAAGATATTGAAATATCAATTTCCTCAACACCTTTTTCCAGGACTAAAACACTGATCTCAGGAACAAGCAGAAAGTTTCTTAGAGAATTCATCTGGGTCCTGTAGATCTGTTGCTGATTTGCTTCTTCCTTAAGCCTTCGTCGTTCTGCAATCAGTTCTATTTCCAGGACATCAAGGTGTGTTTTTGCAGCTTCAACAGCTTGCTCAAACTGAACCAGGGAATTTTTATCGTCCAGAGATGCTTGAGTGTTAGTTTCCCCCCACATTAACGATGGCAGGCATATAAAAAAAATCACTAATAATAGAATTTCGTTCAATTTTCTGATCTGCACAGGCTTTTGTTCTCCTTATAAAATGAGTGAATTATAAGTGATCTAATCAAGCAATAGGTAAGTTGTTTATTTATATGTCTATTATTGAACTTAGTCAAGAAGTGCCGCTGATCACTTTTTAACAAAAGTTTTTAACAAAAGTGTTAGCCGGTTCTGGTTACCTATAGATCTTTATGAATTGGCAAAATCGGTTAGGAGAAAGGCCATGGTTGCTACTTGACTAATTTTATATATGATTTAAAATGTGACCCCATGAATATCAACCAGCTCAAACTTTTTTATCTTGCAGTTAAGCACAAAAGCCTGAGTCATGCTGCAACGGAATTAAATATTACCCAGCCCGCTGTTTCAAAAGGTATCCAGAGGCTTCAGGAATATTATGAAGTGCCCCTTGTTCATAACCTTGGCAAAAATATGGAGTTGACCCTGGCTGGTGACAACCTCTTCCAAATTGCAAAAAAAATATTTGACCTTGAAAAACTGGCAGATGACTGCATGGCAGACTTTCAAAGTGAAAATTTAAAGCACCTTAAAATTAATGCTTCTGAAAGTTTTGGGGCATATTATCTCCCGGAATTCATAAATCAGTTTAACCTTAAAGAGCCAAAGGTACGGGTCACCTTAGAGATTCTTTCCAACGGCCAGGTCGTTGAAAACACTGTCAGTTTAAAAAATGACATTGGGTTTGTTTCTTTTCCGGTTAAAGACAACAGATTAAACACTATTGAGATTATTAAAGACGAGATAGTCATAATCCTGAACCCTTCTCATTCCCTGGCGCAAAAAAAGCAGATCAAAGCCACAGACCTTGAAGGACACATGATCATCATGCATGAAGAGGGGTCATATTTTCAGAAAATGATTCATGATCTGCTTAAAACCGACAATGTTTCAGTGACCATGCCAATAACGGTTTCCAATAATGAGGCCATTAAAAGGGCCGTGGAAGGTGGTACTGGAATAGCTCCGATTTCAAAAAAAGTGGCTGCCAAGGAGATTGAATCAGGGAAACTAATAGCACTTTCATTGTCATCCACACCTTTATATCGAACCTTCTACATGATCCATCACAAGGAAAAGCATCTCTCTGACCCACTCAAACGGCTTATCAACCTGATCAAACAGGTGTAAAAGCCACACATCAACTGGCAACATCCTTTAAAAACTCTAAAAGAGCTTGAATTGAATTTTTATGCAGTGTATACAATTTTGTCATGATAATTTAATTTTTCATGAAAAGGGGTTATCAATATGAATCTTGGCCAACTTAAAATTTTTTACCTTTCCAGCAAAATGGGGTCTTTAAGCAAAGCTGCTGAAAAACTCAATGTTACCCAACCTGCAATAACAAAAGGTATCCAGCGTCTCCAGGAATACTATGAAATAAAACTGTTTAATCGATTCGGGAAAAAACTGGTTTTAACGGATGCAGGAATTGCATTGTATAAAATTGCTGAAAAAATATTCGATCTTGAGATCCATGCTGAGGCTACCATCAGAGAATTCTTACAGCAAAAACAAGGCCATATCCGTATTGATGCCAGTGAGAGTTTCGGGGCTTATTATCTGCCGTCAATCGTGAACCCGGTCAGCAAAGAACATCCCAATGTCCGCTTTTCAGTAAACATTTTACCCTCTACCATTGTTGTGGAAAATGTCGCCAACCTGAATAATGATATCGGGTTTATATCCTATCCCATAAAAAACGAAAAAGTAATTTGCCGTGAAATTCTTGAAGATCATATGATTTTTATTGCTTCACCATCCCATCCCCTTGTAAATAAAAAACGGTTAACCCAGATGGACCTTTCCGGGCAGTCCATGATTGTTCATGAAAAAGGGTCCCTTCCCTTTCAGGTGACCCATGATTTTTTTAAAAAAAACAAAATTGATATTGTTGTTTCACTTGAACTTTCAAGCAACAGGGCCATCAAAAAAGCTGTGGAAGATGGCCTTGGCATTGCATTGGTTTCAAGGAACACTGTTTACGGGCATATTCAGATGAAAAAACTGGCAGTGCTGCCATTCCCGGGGCCACCCATTACGCACAAGTATTATATTGTACATCATAAGGACAAATATTTCTCTGAGGTTCTCAATCAATTGATAGAAAAGGTTGATCATTGGGCACATGAATATCACAAGTCCCTTAGGTAGTGTTTGGGCGAAAACTCAGAATATCAATTGAACCAGATCATTTTTCAAAAAGGCCATAAACATATAAAAACTTACGGCTTAAATTTTCATTGAAGTTTTTATCCCCCTCACGAAATTGCCAGGTAAATGAACTGTTCCCAAGAGCTTCGGCAAATTGCCATTTATGCATAAACTTCTGACCTATTAGCTTTTCAATCGCCTTTTTATGTTCTTCTGAGATCCAATCGGAATCCATGGAATTTATTTTATCCATTGTAATTTCCATTTCATTAATCCTTGAAGCAGATAAAACAATATCCAGAATTTTGGGTGTCAAGGGAATTTGGCCAGACAATGCTTTTTTCATTTTCATTGCCGATTCAAATTTTTTATCCATAATCGTTTCAAGCGATTTGCTTGAAAAACCGGTTTTATCTATTCTGAGCGCCACCTCTTTGGTCATCTGGTAGGAGACCGGCCTGTAGGTTTCCTGCATAAATACATTCTGCATAAAAAAAAGGCTGACAAAACTTATCAGTGCAGCAATCACCGGGGTGATGATCCAGCCGCTTGAGATCCCCCCCACGATATGCCAATTAATGCTCTTACCGCCCTTTAATAAGCCCATTCCAATGACGGCACCCACAATGGCCTGGGAGCTTGAAACTGGGACCAGGGGAATGGAAGGCAGCCCGTGGGATCGCAGGAATGCCTCCAGACCCTGGGAAGAAAAAAGAAACAGGACGATAGAATGTGACCACACTGCCACAAGGGCTGCCACGGGAGAAAGATCCATTATTCCCGAACCCACAGTCGCCATGACCCTTTTTGAATAGGTGAGTACGCCGACAGCAATGGCAACCCCACCAAAACAAAATAATTGTTGGGCAGCCGAAAGGTTAAACAAGCCGAAAACAGAAATATCGGAAAATGGAGAGACCGGAATAAACACACCCATGACATTTGCAATATTATTTGCTCCAAGGGAATAAGAACCAAAAATCCCCGCAAGGAGCAACCCGTTGCGTGTATATCTATCCAGCCTGAACATATGAATTTTAAAAGATTGAATGATAAAAACAATTAACTTATAAAAGAATATGGCAAAGAGCGCCGATAAAACAGGGCATAATATCCAGGTTAAAACAATTTTTGTCAGAGAATCAACATCTGTTAAAGCACCTGAAAAAAAATTCCATCCGATGATGGCACCCACAATGGCCTGTGAGGTTGATACAGGAAACCGGGCCAGGGTCATGAGATAGACACTTAAGGCTGCTGCAAATGCCACGACAAATGCACCTCCCGGTGCATTTATAGATCCTAATTTCTCCAGGGTATTGGAGGCACCGGCTCCACTGATAACAGCACCCAAAATAATAAATATACTGCAATAAATAGCAGCGGTCCGAAATTTTATCATCTTGGCGCCGACCGCAGTGCCAAACACATTAGATGCATCATTGGCACCCAGAGACCAGCCGAGAAAAAGCCCGCTGGACAAAAAAAATGCAAACATTTTAATCTCCTAAAGAGAGCGTTTGATGACAAAAATACTCAGATCATCTGATACATCTTCGGCCCTGTCGGCAATTTTGTCCACCTGCCTGACCAAATCCCGCAACTGCATCTTCTGACTCAGCCGCAATCCAGTATCTCTGAATATTCTTTTTTGAAGCATTGTAGAGATCTTATCACATTCAGTTTCCCAGAAAGAGACCTTATGCATGTAATTTGCAATACAAGAAATGTCCTTAAAAAAACACCTTGATGATTGCGCAAGGGCTTCCGATGCATTTACTACATTTCTAACAAGCTCTTTAAAGTCATCGTGGAACTTGGGATCAATTTCAATGCATTCAATATCAAAACGGTATAGGGTTCCTTTAAAACGGTCTATGAGTGCATCCAGGCTTTCAAGGAGATCAAGCACATCTCCCCTGGATTCGGGAATCAAGGTTTTACGATACAATTTTTCTTCAATGGACCGTCTAAGCGCATCCCCTTTATGTTCCATCTGAGTAATTTCATCTATTGTTCTTTGAAACCTGTCTTTTTTGCCGCTCAAATAAATATCGATCCCGGATTTAAATAATAATCCGGCTTCACTGAACTGGTTTAAAAAATCATCTATCTCTTTTTCGATACCAATCTCTTTTTTCAATATATTATCCATATCTTGAAAATCCTTATATAAATAACGAATAAAATTGTTGGGTTAATATAAAAGCACAACATTATTTATACACTTCTCCCCATTCAGTTCAAGGCTTATCCAAAGTAATTGCTTTCATACGCTTTTTTCTCCGGATTCAGGGATCAACCATATAGAGATTATTCCTAAAATTGAAATGGCTGACAGGATCATAAAAAGCGGTCGATACGAATGAAAAAAATCCACGGTAATGCCTGAAAAATATATGGACAGAATCGTCCCCGTATGACCGAAAAACTGAAGTGCGCCTGCACCGCTGCCACTGCTATTCTTGGGAACCAGATCCAGCATCCAGGCGAAAAACAACAGGCCGATTAAATTATCAAAAAATCCGATTAAAATTATCAAATATACGTTAATCGTTAAATCCTCCATCCGGGACAACAGAAATGTGGATATTAAAATAACCAAAAATCCGATCAAGATGGTCTTTTTTTTCCCCCCCTTGAAAATCACATCGGAAACATACCCACCCAAAGGCCTGGAAATGATTCCTGCCAGGGGGTAAAGAGCTGCGAAGAAACCTGCTTGAACCAGCGACATATCATAACTTTCAAATAAAAAGGAGGGCAGCCAGATCAAATTACTGTAGGTAATATAGCAAAGACAAAAAAAACCCAGGCCTAAAAGACACATTTCCCTTGAAAAGACTTGTCTGTTTATACTGACAAAAGATTTTGTTTTAATTGCCGCAAGGCTTTTGGACTCAGTCTCATCAGTCCTGGAAGGATTGTCAACAGACGATGCCTTGGTGACTATTTTAAAAATAATGAGTACGGGTATAAAAACCAGGGGGGCTGACCAGAAAACCGCACGCCATCCAAATGTCTGGCCGATATACCCGGCAAGAAAAAATGCCGCAACAGTAAAAACAGCCGTGGATGTCATGACCAGGCCCAATACTCTCCCCCTTTGTCTGAAAGAAAAGTGCTGGTCTATGATTTTGACAATCGGACTGAAGCCGCATCCCTGACCCAAACCATTGAAGCACTGGGAAGGGACCAAATGCCATAATCCGCTGCCAAAACTGAACACTATATTTGAAAAAGCGGAAATCAATCCTCCTGCAAAAATAACCCTCCTGGCACCGAACAGGTCACTCAGGTAGCCGGCAGGAAGCTGGGCCAGTGTATAGAAAATATAAAATGAAGCCCCTATAAGGCCGATACGGGCATGGGAAATATCAAGATCTGACATGATCAGCGGAATAACTGGAGAAAGATTTAATCGGTTCAAGTAAAAAAAACCATATATGAACCAGCAGTAAAATATAATTTTAAATTTCTCTTTGCTCACCGTCTTCCCCTGCCTGTCAAGGATCGAGCCTGTTTACATCAATTTCAAGAAGTTGATTGAGATTTGTTATAACACGAAACTGCTTATGGTTTCCAGGATCAGGCCAGGAACGCTTCACAAGAGAATGTTTCAGCCATACTGGATTCATCCCGACAGAACCGGCTCCAAGGACATCTTTTTGAAAATCATCTCCCACATAAATTGCCTGGCAAGCCTTTATATTCATTTTTTCCAGACACAATAAAAAAGATTTAGGATCAGGTTTTGCCGGCATTCCTGATTCTCCGGCAACAATAATGGTTTCAAAAAATTTCTCAATACCCGGGAAAAGGGTTATGCGATGGGTCCTGGAGGTTTTTTGTCCCTGTGTATTTGTAATAATTCCCAGCTTGAATTGTTTTGCCAGTTTTTCCAAAACACTTATGGTTTCAGGAAATGGTGTTGTTTTAGACTGGACAAGTTCCCAATACTCTGTTTCCATTTGTGTAAGTTTTTTAGAATCAGCCTTGCCGTTGAACCGGTCATAAACTGCCTGCCAGATCGCAAATCTGGAAAAATTTGATTTTGCATGAAAACTTTTGCGAATCTGCCGGTATTCCATTAGAAAAATTTGCCATTGATCATCATCTGCATGAGGAAACAGGCTTAAAAAAACTTTCTCTTTAGCTATTTTTTCAGCCGCTTTAAACCCGTCAGCTGAATCAACCAGGGTTTGCCCGAAATCAAAAATTATGGCTTTTATCATCATATTATACCCACTATTTTTACCCCGGGGTCATTTGTAACCCCAGGGTAAAATAAAATAACAATGAATAGAGGTGATTAGTTAATTCAATCACTAACCAGCTTTTTTATCACTTAATCTCTCCCGTGTTGTTCAAGATATTCCCCGAAAAATTCTTCCTCCGTGGGCATATATTTTTCTTTGGGAATGGAAAGAAGAGTGTAATTTAAAAAATGGCTCCAGTTTATATTTCCACTGGTGATATTTCCGGCCCAGCTCCCGCCGCCCAAGGTATCTGTTACTGGAAGCCCGCAGTCCCAGCCGCCACTGTTTGCGTGGGCATGGGGGAAATTACAGACAACACGTCCAACATTAGCTTTAAGTGCCAGTTTCACGCGCTGATCATCATCTTCAGTATGGATGGAAACAGAATGGCCTTCACCTGAAAATTCAAGAATTTTATCAAGGCGTTCCAATATTTCATCAAAGTCATCCCATTTCCATACAGTAAGAACAGGGGAAATTTTCTCACCGGAGAAACGGTCTTCCGGCCCTATTTTTTCGCCAATGACCATAAGAAATTTAGTATCGTCAGGAACAGACAAACCTGCATTTTTAGCATTCACGGTTGCAGGTTTTGCAACAACATCACGGTTCAAATGTGTTCCATCAGGCCACATATACTTTCTGAGCAATTCCCTCTCTTCAGTGGAACACATGTATCCGCCCTGTTTTTTCAGTTCTTCTATCATGGCATCGTAGGATGATTCATAAATTGCCACAGCATTTTCAGATGAACAGGAAGCAGAATTGTTGGCAATTTTGGAAATCTTGATCTTTTCTGCAGCTTCTGCCAGGTTGGCACTCTTATCCACGATGGCGACCACATTCCCTGCTCCTACTGTTTGTGCAGGCTTTCCGGCAGCATATACAACCTTAACCAGTGCGGCTCCACCCGTTGCAACAGCATAATCACAGACACTCATCAAAGCAGAGGTTGCAGCATGACTTGTCTGTTTGATACATTGAACCAAATCCACGGGAGCGCCAACTCTTTCTAATCCCTTTCGAACATGCATGACTGTTTCATAGGAAGTTTTCTGAGTTCTGGGGTGGGGGGTGACGATCATGGCGTTACGGGTTTTAAGGGTGCTTAAAGCAAGACAGCATATTGTGGATTCAGGATTTGTACAGGGCACAACATTGGCAATAACACCAATGGGTTTTGCAAAGGTCCGCACACCCAGTTCCTTGTTTTCATCAATCATGCCGCAGGTTTTTATACCTTTTTGATCCCAGAGCGTACCAAGGGTTTTATTTTTAATTTTAGCACACTTATCTTCCTTGTTCCCGATGCCGGACTCATCAACGGCCAAGTCTCCCAGTTTTTTTCTGACGTCGTCCTTTACCAGTTCCCAGGCAACGGCCTGTACCATCATATCAACTTTTTCCTGGGGCCAGAATTCAATTTCTTCAAATGCTTTTCTGCCTTTCTCATACATTTCCTGAACATTGTCTTCCATGTTTTTTCTCCATCTAAATTATGTAATTAATATATTTAAAAAAAATTCTTGATACCTATATATCACTATTAAAACCATTATTTTATGGGAAGTTTATACCCCATCTGCTTAAACGCTTCCCTGGCCGTCACAAAATAATCTTCAATGTCACAATGGGAGATTAATCCAAGATTGCACAGCCTGAATGTTTTAAGGCCGAACATTTTGCCCGGGTAAATTGTAAACCCGCGCTCAAAGCAATAATCGTGGAGGGTGGCAAAATCAAATTTACCATCATCCGGGGCTTTGATTGTAACAACAAGCTTGCCCTGGATCTGCTTATCAATAACAGAGTCAAGTCCGATCTGCCCTAAACCCTTGTGGATTGCCTCCCAACATTTTTGAAGGCGATTCCAGCGATTTTGTTCCCCTTCTTCAAAATATTCCTTAATAGCCTGGGCAAGGGCATAGATCGTCTGAACAGGAGGAGTAAAGTGCATTTCTCCAACCCTGTTAAAGAAATCATACTGCATGAAAAGATTGCAATAATAGGATCTTGTGGGATAATCTTTTGATTTTTCAATGGCCTTGATATTTCCCACGGTCCAGGAAGCACCAGTCATTGCCGCAAGGCCTTTTTGAGCCGAAGACATCAGAAAATCAATATTTTCTTCTTCAATATCAATGGGTCTTAATCCATAGGTGGAAATAGTGTCCACAATAAAGGTACAATCATTGTCATGGGCAATCTGGCCGATTTCCCTGATGGGATTTAAAACTCCGGTTCCCGTCTCGTGGTGGACAGCCGCAACCACAGCTATGTCTTTGTCCTCTTCAATGGCCTTTTTTACCTTTGCAAGATCCGGCAGTCCAGTTGTTGAGAATTGAAGATCCACACAATCAATATGGTAAAACTTGGCAATTTTAACCATTCTTGCCGCATAAGCACCATTGTTCACAACCATTATTTTTTTGCCTTCAGGAACCAGAGAGTTGACCAGGACATCCTGAACAATGGTTCCTGATCCTGCAAAAATCACTGAAGTGTATTTTTCAGGATCTCCATGTACGACTTTGACCAGATCCTTACGAACACCAGTCATAACATCTACGAATTCCTGCTCTCTCGGGCAAATGTCAGGTATGACCTGGGCATATTTAACTGCATCACTGGTTGTGGCGGGCCCTGGATTGAGAAGGACATTTCTTTTAACGGGTTTGACAACTTCCATCTTATCTTCTCCCTCTTAGGACCACAAATTTTATAACTTGAACGCAATTGCTTGTCTTTTGCCCTATCTACTGCGTTGCACCAAAGGCCTAATACGTATAGTATTAAACATTTGATGCGCCTTGTAGATGAACCAAAATCCTTCGCTATTTCTGCTCAATTTATTTCATTTGAGGTCCTTAAAAATGATAAAAATTTTATAATTTTCCTACCTTTTTCATTCCAGACTTTTTGCTGGGATCTGCAACTTCTTCAATAATGGAGAAACCACTGCCCCTGACTTCCTTCATTTTCTCAAACCGCTGTTTCCATTCTTCAGGAGTCTTACAGATAGCAGACTGAGCAACTTTTTCTCTGTCTTTAAGTGGCGGGACAGACCGGTCGGAAGGGCCATCATAATCCTCTCTGGGTGTTAATTGCTGTCCCATTCTTGACAGATCACCTCTTTCCACCTCTTCAATATAATGAGCCCCGGCACCAAATGAACGCGTAATCGCAAGGATTGCCCATGTTGCTTCAGGGGTAAACCCAAGATCCTGCATCACAGCACCCGTTGCCCCAAGCATATCAATATCTACGGGTTCGGAACTTACGGCCTGGGCAGCCTTTACCACTTCTTTCATGAATTGAATATTTACTCCGGCCACACCAAGCTTTTCTGCCCGGGCGATCATGCGTTTTGCTGCCGGGTCCTTGAGCATAAGGCTTGAAACACCCAATGCTTCGTCAATACCGTCTTTTTGAACAAGAAGTCTGGCAGCTTCACCCAGGGTAAGATTTTCAAATTCAGCCTTTTTTATATAATCCTCAACCCTGTTCCCAAAGCTTGAATAGGCACCATAGGCATGTCCAAACGCCATGATTGATGCCCCACAGGCCTGAGTCAGAAAAGTCTTGGATTTAGCAACAATTCTGGAAATAGCAGCGGGTCCGGATAGCCCGTCCTCCAGCATCATAATCATGATATAATTAAGCATTTTCTCTTCTTCAATGGTGGGTATCCTGGCCTGGTAATCTACGAACAGAACTTCAATAACCCCATAACCTTCTTCCATCAGCTCAGTTGTGTCATACCCCCTGGCCACAATCCTATGGACATTTTTATAGGCAACTTCAGAAACCCACTGAAACGGTGCACGTTTGCCATCTTGTGGCATGGTGCCGTATTCCCTGGCATGATAATCAAATGGATTTTTCTCACTGTCCAGATTACCGACCCCACGTTCTTTCTTTAACTTGTTTAGTGCATCGGTTTTTTCCTGATCTAGATAACCCATTGTTTATATTCTCCTTCTTCTTTCTGTTTTTTTGCATATTCCTGCCTTTCTTCCTGTTTTGGCACGATTCTGTCTTTTGGCCCCACATATTTAATCATGGACAAATCAATCATCTGAACCATGGGTTCATTTCTGGAAGCACCCCATGCACGACCTTTTTTCATGTTGTATAAAGCATGGGCAGCACAACTGAATCCGCGCACAACACTGCCGATACACCAACCAGCATTGGGGGAAAACCCGATTTCCATCAATGCTGTATTCCCGGAGCCTACGACATTAACACCAACATAGGAACGTCCGTCAGCCTTACGTCTTGCGTGAAAATATTTTTCCAGGGCCCTTTGAAATTCAAGATAGACACCTTCAAGCCCCAGTTCTTCCTGTCTAAGATGAATCGGTTCTGCCCTGGGATCACTGTCAATATGCTGGGGCTGCCCCATGCCCATGACGGGCGTACCACTATCCATGTACTCATCCACCAGAGTCTTGGCCATTTCATCTACTGTTTTTCCCTCTTTTTGGCCTCTTTCCAGGTATTTGTTCAGCATATACCCATGGGCTGCGCCCGGGCCATGAACACCGCCAAAGGTAGAAATAGCTGCTGCAACGCAAACTGGAAGATTCGGCCTGCCTGCACTTACGCCAATTGCGCCAACTGCAGAAGGAGACATGGAGTGTTCAAGAAATACACCCATTTCATACTTAAGCATTTTCTCTTCTTTTTCCGTGGGAATACGGCTCTGGAACAGCACAAACATGGCATCATAAAATGAATAGCCTTCTTCGGCCATATCACTTAAATTATAGCCTCTCATCACTGTTTTTTCTTCAGTTTTGTAGGAAAGTGCCGTTTTCCTACGCAGGGTTGGCTCTCTGTCCATTCTTGTTTCTCCATTAATTTCATTGGTCATTAATATTTTTCCCTTTAGCTTCTTGTCTGTATAAGTCTGGCCAAGCAAAACCTTATAAAAAGGCCCGGGTGAATTACCCCAATCCCTTAGGCTTTCACTGGTTATGGTTATATTGATATGGATAACTATAAGTCAAACTAATAATTATAATATAATACATAAATATTTGTTATATATGGCCCAATTAGGATTATCGCCACCACTTTTAAATCCAATATTTTGTACACAATTTTTTTAGTAAAATGGAGTTATACCATTCTGGATATTTGCCATAAGAAATTTTGCATAACCCGTTCCAGGGTGATTGCCTTACGTCCGCTGGATGGATATGGTAACAAATTCTAAGCTTACCTCCACTGACCGCCATGAACTCGCTCATTCTTCGCTCAAACACCATGGCGGACAAGATAACCTGGATCGGAACGGGTTGGCGTAAATTGGTTAGAAAATATGATTTTTATGGCAAATATCCAGTACCATTAAATTCTCTTGACAAAAACATATCTTCTATTTATAGAATACATATTCTTAATTTGAAATAAAGATGGAGAGTTTATGAAGGAATTAACCAGAATAGAACGGGATGACTTAAGAAAAAGCAAAGAAATACTTGA
>CAYWGN010000117.1:0-15080 GCA_964457495.1 uncultured Desulfobacula sp. | reverse complement strand
TTTTCGTTTGGAAATCCATTTTAAGATACCAGTTCCAATACGAACCGGCAATGACCCTTTTCCTGGATTGTTCATGGGCATTTCACAATCAGGGCCATACATTTTTTCCATCATTTTCCCAACTTCTTTTTTAATTAATCCTCTGAAAGGGATGTGAGCTATCATGCCATACATGGCGGCATTTCCTCTGGAAGCCAGATCAGGATGGCCTTTTACAAATTCAAGTGATTCTTTTAAATCATTAAGATACTGGTCTGCCACGGCCTCATGGGCCGGGGTGACCATGGCATGCAGGCCCACAGGTCTTTGCAGACGATCGATATGCCATCCTTTTTTTTCCATAACATCGCCCAGGGCAAAAATATCCAGCTTTGGATTTGTTGAGGTGTATGCAAAAACACTCATTTGCGGTTTTCCCATTACCTTTAGGCCTTCAAGGCAATTAATTCCCTGGATCAGTTTTTGTGTCGTTTTCATGACCTTTTGGGCCATTTGCTGATAGCCGTTTTGCCCCATGGCATTCATGGCAGCCCATGCCGCAGCAATGGGACCCCCCGGCCGGGTTCCCAGGAGGGCAGGAGAGGCAAAAACACCTCCCGGCCAATTCTGATGAATAAAAAACTGATGCTTCAAATAAGCCATGTTTTTATACAGCAATATGGATGCGCCCTTTGCTCCAAATCCATATTTATGGACATCCGATGACATGGATGTTACCCCCTTACATCGAAAATCAAATTCTGGAACCTGATACCCAATTTGTTTCAAAAAAGGCAGAAAAAATCCGCCCAGACAGGAATCCACATGAAAAGGGATTTTTTTTTCACAGGCGATGTGGCCAATGTCTTCTATGGGGTCAATGACCCCATGGGGGTATGAGGGTGCTGATGCCACGATCATGATGGTATGCTTATTGATCCTGGTTTTCAGGATATCCACATCAACCGTGAAATCCTGCTTTAAAGGAATGCTGACCATTTTAACATTAAAATATTTGGCTGCTTTTTCCCAGGCCACATGGATACTTTCAGGAGCGATCATTTCCGGTGTAAATTTACCCCCCCACCGTTTTTTGGAGCGGGCCAGTTCCCGATACGCCATCACGGGCAACAGGCAGGATTCCGTGCCACCTGATGTCATGGTTCCCACAACATTTTCATCCCCATTTAAAAGGTCTGCCGCCATTTTAACGACCTCATGTTCAAACCGTTTAAGGCTTTGAAATGCCATGGGGTTAAGCGCATTTTCACTGAAATAGAGATTATGGGCTTTTTTTAAAAAAGCATCGTGCTCATGACTTAAATGGTATACCAGGGACCAGGTGTGACCACCTAAAAAATCAGCATCCTTATCACGAAAGGATGCCATTTCATCCAGAATTTCATCATATGGTTTTCCGTTTAACGGAATTTCGTTCATTTTCTCTCCTGGGAATAGAAAAACAGATATACATCAACCTGTAATAAATTTAAAAATATACGCAAAACTGATTCCAAGATAATTGCCAATGGCATAGCCGATAATCCCCGTGGTAAGGCCGGATAAAATAATCTGTTTGTTTTTTAATGCACTGGCCACCACGGGAACAAAGGGTGGAGAACAGATGGCAGATATGGATGTAATAATAAAAGTGTCCGTGTCAATATTAAAAATTTTACAGAAAATAGCGTGAAGGATAACTGATCCAAAGATACAGAATGATATATAAAACAGCAAAATCCAGTTGATGTGGATGAGATCCTTTATATTGGCCATGGAGCCCACCACAAGACAGAAGATGAGGATAAAATACATGCCCAGCTGATAGGTTTTCTCAATTTGCCTGACCTTTGTAATAAAGGAAGCTCCAATGCCCAGAGAAGTAATCATTAAAATGGTGATGGCCGTTGAATATGCTTTGGGCAAAAACCCGGACACGCCAAGGGCTGTCCCAAGGATGAGAAAAGATAAGATCAGGGCAAGCGCAAGCGGCTTGAGAACAGATACAGTCAACATGTTTCTGTATGAGCCGATATCCTCGATTTCACCATCCTGTCTGCCTGATACCATATCTTTTACTCGTTCAAATTTGGGCAAAAATCGATTCAAAACCTTTTGTGCAATGGTAATGCAGAAAATAATATAGACCAGGCTGATCAATGTATCATAGGTGTGCATGATGATATAGGTTGTCGGGTCCACATCAAGGGCTGTTTTTATGGCAGCCATATTCGGGGTTCCCCCCGTATACACGCTGATGGCAAGACCGGCCATTTTCCAGCTGTCTTCCACCTTCCCTGCAATGATCACACTTCCAAGTCCTGCAACTGCAACAATAATAATGGTTGCCCCGGTCATGGACAATATGGCCTTGCCTGCAGTTTTTACCCATGCTTTCACATCCATGGAAAATAACAGCAATGGAAGGGCAATGGCAACAGATGCGCTGCTCAATGTGTCCTGAAGTGCGGGCGAACCATCAGGCAGTCCTGCAAAATTACCCAGGAGGGCACCGACAACATAGCAGACAAATACTGCACCGATTTTATTCACTCGCTCAAACCGCAGGCAGATCAGGATAACGATGACTGGAAAAAAAAGATAAAAGGATGCCAAGAGAACCATAAGGATTTGCCTTATTTTAAAAGTTGATCATGTTTCTTTTAACTGCCTTGCAAAATCTGTCGTAACACCAACAATAGCTGTCATAAAATCAATGGCAAAAAATGTCAACACGAATCTCAGGGTCATTGTAATATGGATTTATTAGAATAACCTGTGAATCGCTGTTGATATTCTTTTGGCCTCAAGCCGGTTAGCCTGACAAATATTTTCCTGAAAAATGAAATGTCTTCATACCCAACTTGATACGTAATCTCATTGAAAGTCCGGGTACCTTCCTCCAACAGGTGTTTGGCGTACTCCACCCGTAATTTCTGAAGATATCCCAAAGGGGTTACACCCACAGCCTGCTTGAAACGGCGCTCTAAGGAACGACGGCTCATTCGAAATTTTTGTGCCAGCCACTCATAATCAATTGTCTCGGATTGATGCTGTTCTATCCACTCCTGGGCTTTAACAACTAAAGAGTCCCCATGGTCTTTGGGAACAAAAAAACACTCATAGGGTGTCTGCATTTCTCTACCCATATCCAGAACCATTGTCTTGGCAGACTCAACAGCTGCTTGCCGACCACAAAATTTTTCCACCAGATAAAGGGAGAGATCCATGCCGGCACTTACCCCTGCAGAACAATAGAGGCGACCGTGGTCAATGTACATCTGATCTTGTCTTAATTTCACCCGGGGGTATCTTTTACGAAACATCTCTGTAAATCCCCAATGGAGAGTGGCCGATTTTCCATCAAGAAGACCGGTCTCCGCCAGCAAAAAAACTCCGGTGCAAATACTGGCAACATGGGCACCTTGATCGTATTGGTGACGTATCCAGGGAATCAGTTCAGGATTCTTTTCAAGAATTTTTTCAATATAAGTGGCCGATGCGATGATAATCAGATCGGTTTGATGAATCTGTTCAATACTGCAATGAGGCTGAATTTGGATATTATTCACTGATCGGATGGGCTGCCCATCTGCCGAAGCAATTGTTACGTCAAAAAAGGGGGTCTGGGGGGATTTGCTCAAACGGTTCCAGAGCCGTCCCGCCTGGTTTAAGATATCCATGGGGCCAAAAATGGTGGTTGCCATGGAGTTATAAAGTCCAAGAATGGTTACTTTTTTCATTGGATCTCACTCAAATAATGGATACTTGTCGATATCACCATGCATAATGTCGATTATGCCACTTTTTTCCCTGTAATACAACCCTTATAATCAGGATTATCTTTTAACAAAAGGAGACTATCCATGAAAACTGAACAAATCAAAGATTGCCTGGCACCTTGCGGTTTATGCTGTGAAACATGTTTTGCCCATGTGGATGGAGATATCCGCAATTACAGTTTGAAACTCAAAGAAAAACTGGGTAATTTTCAAATCAATGCCAAAAGATTTGAAACCCTTTTAGACAACCCTGTTTTTAAAAAATACATTGATTTCAAGGAGATGCTGGATTATTTTGCTTCAAAAAACTGCAAGGGGTGCCGTAATGAGCAGTGCAGGCTGTTTAAAGACTGTGGAGTCCGCCCCTGTCACCAGGAAAAAGGGATCGATTTTTGCTACCAGTGTGACGAATTTCCCTGCGACAGAACAAATTTTGATACTGGATTGTATAAAGGCTGGGTAATGATCAACGAAAAGATCAAAAAAATCGGTCTGGAAAACTTTTATGAAAAAACACGAACCCGTCCAAGATATTGATCTGAAATGGATCAATACCTAAATCTTTTGCCCAAACTTGATGTGTTAAATGAATACTTTAAAAAGATTCAATTATTGATATTATATGATACTATGAAAAATCAGAATCAACAGGATATAAATTTAAGGCAGAGGAGTTATGTTGCTTAAAAAAACCGATTCATGGAAGAAAAAAATTGTTTCTCCAGGCGATGTATTGAACAAAATTGAACCGGGAATGAACATCTTCATCGGCACGGGTGCTGCAGAACCCCGAACCCTTGTAAACTGCCTCATGCATGCAAAGGGATACGGTCTGCAGGACCTGACCCTGATCCAGCTTGTCAGTTTCGGGGATGCGATTTCATACAAGGCGTTACAATCCAAAAGATATCGTCTTAAAACCTTTTTTTCCGGATGGGTATCTGCCGAAGCCATATCAGCAGGCCAGGTAGATCTGGTTCCCTCAAGATTTTCAGCCATCCCCCTGCTTATGAAGGAGGGACAAATCCCCATTGATGTTGCCTTTATTCAGATAACACCTCCCAACAAGGCGGGTTACTGCAGCCTGGGTGTGGGGGTTGATGTGGCCAGAAGGGCAATGGAACAGGCTGATCTTGTGGTGGGGGAAATAAACCAGGAAATCCCTTTCACTTATGGAGATACCTTTGTTCCCTTTGATGCTTTTGACATGGTTATTGAATCCATTGATCCGCCATTTTATTTTCCCAGATTTCCCGTGGACCCTGTATTTGACAAGCTGGCAGCCAATGTTGCCTCTGTCATTGAGGATGGCAGTTGTCTTGCCTTTACCTTTGGTCCGATTTTCGAGGCCCTGCCCAGGCATCTTGCCCATAAAAAAGATCTGGGTATCCATACCCCTTTTTTTACGGATGCATTAATGGAACTGGTGAAAAGCGGTGCCGTCAGCAACCGGAAAAAAAGCCTTTTCAGGGGAAAGTCTTTAACAGCTTATGCCCTTGGCAGTAAAGAATTAATGCAATTTCTTGACAAAAATCCCATTGTGGAGTTTCAAAGCATTGACAAAGTCTTCCATCCCCTGGAAATCGGAAAAAATCATCGGTTTGTCTTTATTATCCCCGTAAGACGGGTTGATCTTTCAGGAAGGGTGATTCTTCATAACAGCAAAGGAAATGTCACAGCAGGCCCGGGACAGATGGCCGACTTTTTTAACGGAGCTGAAATCTCCCGGGGCGGTTACACCATTGTTGCCCTTCCCAGCCGAAACCGCCAGGGAAATCCCAATATCCGCCTTTCCGTGGAAAACTATCCTGACTTATTAAGCCTTCCCGAGTCCGTTGATCTTGTTGCAACAGAACAGGGAATTGCCCATTTAAGGGGAAAAACAATCCGGGAAAGGGCACAGTCCCTTATTGAAATTGCCCATCCCGAAGACAGGGCCAAACTTGTTGATGAAGCCAAAAAAGCCAACCTCCTGTATAAAGACCAGATATTTCTGGCAGACAGCACTCATTTTTATCCATCTGATATTGAAACCCGACATACCTTCAAAGATAAGCTTGACGTTCGTTTCAGGGCAATAAAACCCTCGGATGAAGATCAGATGAGGCGGTTATTTTACAGGTTTTCCGATAAGGCCATCTACTATAGGTATTTTTCCCCCATAAAAACCATGCCCCATGAAAAAACCCAGGAATATGTAAATGTTGACTATAGGGATGCGCTCTCAATTGTTGCCCTTGTGGGAGACCCGGGACAACAGACCATTATTGCCGAAGCCAGATTTGTAAAACATAAGAACAAGCCCCTTATGGATGTGGCCTTTGTTGTTGATGAAGCCTATCAAGGATATGGGATTGCCAGCCATCTGTATCAAATGCTGGCAAAACTTGCCAAAGAAAGGGGAGCACAGGGCATGACGGCTGATGTTCTGGCATCCAACCGGGCCATGCTTAAAGTATTTGAAAAAGGGAAGTTCCCCGTCCAGGCCAGATTGGAACAAGGCATTTATGAATTAACCATTGATTTATCCGGTGATTTATCTGGCCCAAAAAACTAAAAGAACAAAAATAATTTCACTGTCTTTTTAAATCTATCCTGTTATCAATCCGGAAGCATGTCGCCATATTCCTTAAAATTAAGGTGAAGTTCAAAGCAGCGGGTAAGATCGTGACAGATATGGCCGTTTTTGTGTCCCCGCGCCACATAATCCTTTAAATACGGCCGGTAGGCCGGATGGGCACAGGTATTGATA
Source organism: uncultured Desulfobacula sp. (assembly GCA_964457495.1). Classification (GTDB taxonomy): domain Bacteria; phylum Desulfobacterota; class Desulfobacteria; order Desulfobacterales; family Desulfobacteraceae; genus Desulfobacula. The sequence goes on along the minus strand of CAYWGN010000117.1, from coordinate 8,567 downwards.
ATTTTTTCCGCCCGCTCCAAAGGGCCCAGTCCTCTCAGGTCAGCCAAACCCTGTTCCGTCACCACCACCTGGACTGAATGTTCATTGTTGTCCACATGGGGGACCATGGGCACCACGGATGAAATTTTTCCGCCTTTGGCAATGGAAGGGGTCATGAAAATGGACAAATGGCTGTTCCGGGCAAACTCGCCACTGCCTCCCACCCCGTTCATGACATGGGTGCCCATCACATGGGAAGAATTCACATTGCCGTAAATATCTATTTCAAGCGCCGTGTTCATGGCCACCACCCCCAGTCGGCGGATAATACCGGGATGATTGGAAATTTCCTGGGGCCTGAGCACAATCTTCCGATTGTAAAAATCCATGTTACCTTCAATCTGTTTGAGCTTTTCCGGCACAATGGTCAGGGAAGTGGCACTGGCACCCAGAAGCTTTCCTGTATCAATGAGGTCCATCATGGAATCCTGGAAGACTTCCGAGTACATGTAAAAAGGCGGGATATCCGGATGACGTCCCAAGCCTGCCAGCACGGCATTGGCAGTATTACCCACCCCGGCCTGCAAGGGAAAGAACTCAGGCGGAATCCTTCCTGCCAATTTTTCTTTGAGGAAGAATTCAATCACATGATCAGCTATTTTCCGGCTGGTTTCATCCTCCTGGCTAAAGGCCACCACCTGGTCCGGCTCATCATTTTCCACTATGCCCACCACTTTTTTGGGGTCCACATGGGCATAGGGAAATCCAATTTTGGTTAAGGGGTTATGCACATTGATGGGACTACGTCTTGGTGGAGGGGGGATGGTGAAAATATCGGCCAGTTCACTTAAGCGGGGGGAATGGCAGTGGTTGAGTTCAATGATCACCTTGTCTGCACAGGCCAGCCATGTCGGGGATGCGCCAATGGATGCGGAAAAGTAAACCCTGCCGTCCGATGTAATCTGGGTGGCTTCCACCACAGCCACATTGATCTTGCCGAAAAACCCGGCCTCCACTGTCTGGGCCACATGGGACAGGTGCATGTCCACATATTCCACTTCCTGACGGTTAATCTGATCCCTGAGTATTTTTCCCCCCTGGTAGGGTGCCCGCCAGGAAATGGCATTGGCCTGGGCCAAATCATTATCTATATAGTCCCCGCTGGAAGCCCCGGTCAGGACCCGAAGGCGGAACCTGCGCCCCTGGCTATGTTCTTGCCTTGCATGTTCGGCCAGCATGACGGGAACAGCCTTGGCTGCACCAGCTGCAGAAAATCCGCTGAAAGCCACTGTATCCCCATCCTTTATCAGAGAAACCACCTCTTTTTTTGAAATTACAGAATATCCCTCAATTTTCATATCACTCTTCCTATTAATTCAAGCATTTCACAAAAAATCTTGCGCAATAAAATATTGCTTCTAATCTTTTCTAAATCAAAAAACAAGTTTTTTATAAAACACCTGTATTCATTGGAATCTGGAAAGACTGGTTGAGAAAACCCTCAAGGATAAATCTGTTTAGAAAAGCCACATAATGAAAGATCATCAGCCTTTTGTGATAAAAACAGGGCAGTCTGATTTATTAAGCACCTGGTGGGCAACACTGCCGATAAGCAATCCCGTAAAATCAGTAACCCCTCTTGATCCCATTACAATCAAGTCTATTTTCTCAATTCTTGCCACTTCCGGTATTTTGTTTCCTGGAGCCCCTTCAAGAATACGGACATCAAACTCAACTTCACACTTTTCAAGAATTTTTATAAATGGCTCAACAAGTTCTTCAGATCCTTTGCTAAGTTCATTAACTGCCTGCTGAAAATAGGGCTCTGACAGAACAATGGGGAATCTTGCATGGCAATGCATCAGAATAATTTTGGCATTTAAAAGCTTTGCGAGTTCAACAGCATAATGGGTTGATTGGATTGAATGTTCTGAACCATCAACTGGGTTCAGTATTTTTTTAATATTCATTACATCCTCCTTTTCAGCCGGTTTGTCAGGCTGACATCTTATCCTGTAATTTATAAAAACCTCCCCACAATAAGCTGTGGGGTTATTGACTGCATTATGGTTCACCAGAACAGCTAAAGGCCAGCATCTAATTCTTTAAAAAGAGAAAAGAAAAAGAATATCATTCAGGTCGCTATTTACGCGAGAGCCGTGAAGAGATATAACATCATTAATAGATTCTATAATCCAAATATAAAATGAGTATACTATTTTACCGATAGGATGTCACTTAATTATTATGAAAAAACAAAGTAAATATTGACAAGAACCTACCACAATGTGATATTTATAGTTCTTTAAATTTAAAACAGATGGACAAATTAAGAGGAACGATCATGAGCAAAAAAAATAATTATCATTTTGAAACCAGAGCAATTCATGAAGGGTTAAAAGACTCACCCTGGCAAGGCGCCACCCTCCCGCCCATTTTTCAGACCGCAGCCCACTTTCATGAAAGCGCTGACAGCCTGAGCAAAACATTTGCCGGTGAAACTTCCGACCATATTTACATGCGGCTGAGCAATCCGACAAGCAGGTTTCTTGAACAAAAGCTGGCTTCCCTGGAATCAGGAGCAGCCGCAGTTGTGACCGGCTCTGGTATGGCAGCCATTAACAATGCCTGCATGACACTGCTTCGTACGGGAGATGAATTTGTAGCCAGTAAATATTTGTTCATGTCGTCATACACGCTTTTTACAAATATTTTTAAAAAATATGGGATCAGCGTAAAACTTGTTGATCCGTTAAACCTTGACGATATTGAACAGGCCATCACCCAAAAGACACGATTTGTTTATATGGAAACCATCACTAACCCGGGTATGGAAATTGCCGATATCAAAAGTATTGCGCAGATTGCCCACGCAAACGGTATCCCGCTTATGATTGATAATACCCTGGCTTCCCCCTGGCTTTGCAGGCCCATTGAACTTGGAGCAGATATTGTATTGCATTCAACGACCAAGTATCTGTCCGGTCATGGAGGTGCCATGGGAGGTGTGGTGGTGGATGCCGGGAACTTTGACTGGACCAGTGAAAAATTTTCCGATTTTGCCCCTTTTGTAGAGCAAAAGGGAAACCTTGCCTTTCTGCACAGGCTGTTCAAAGAATACCATGTTAATTTTGGCACCACTCCTGCGCCTTTTCATTCTTATCTCACGGCCATTGGATTGAATACTTTAGGCCTTCGCATGGAACGCCATATGGACAATGCAATAAAAGTTGCCAAATTTCTAAAAGAACAGCCAAAAGTTGAATGGGTCAATTTTCCAGGATTTGAAGATCATAAGTGCCACAAGATTGCAAAAAAACAATTTAATAATAAAGGTTTTGGTGCCATGCTGACTTTCGGTCTAAAGGACCAGGAAGCCTGCTTCAGGCTTATTGATCATCTTGAGATGATTTTAAACATAGCCAATCTCGGGGACTGTAAAACTTTAATTATTCACCCCTACTCATCCCAGTACATATCTTTTCCTGAAGATCTAAAAAACAAACTTGCCGATCCCCAATTGCTGAGATTTTCCCTTGGAGTCGAGCATGTTGAGGACATTTGCAATGATCTTGCTTTGGCCCTGGAAGCTTTATAGGAACTGGTTTAAAGAATGAGCGAGTATATTGACCAAAGCCCGACCGGTGCCAGCATTGGCATTGTTGAAAAGCAATTTTTTACCTTTGCCAAACCTCCTGAACGGCTGAAACTTGAAAGCCTTGCCAGCATCGGCCCTGTGACCATTGCCTATGAAACCTGCGGGACCTTGAACCCGAAAAAAAGCAATGTTATCCTTGTACTCCATGCACTTTCAGGAGATTCACACATGGCCGGGTATTATGACCCCAAAGATACCAAACCAGGCTGGTGGGATATCATGGTGGGTCCCGGCAAGGGTATAGATACGGACAAATACTTTGTGATCTGCTCCAATATTATAGGCTCCTGCGCCGGATCAACAGGCCCTTCATCTATAGACCCTGAGACAGACAAAGAATATGGAACCAACTTTCCCCATATAACCATTGGCGATATGGTAAAGGCCCAAAAAGCCCTGATCGATCATCTTAAAATCAACTCTATTTTATCGCTGATCGGCGGATCAGTCGGCGGCATGCAGGTGCTTGAATGGTGTGTCCGGTATCCGGACATGGTTAAATCAGCCATTCCCCTTGCAACAACCACCCGGCACTCTGCTTTGGCCATAGCCTTTAATGAGGTTGCAAGGCAGGCCATCATGGCTGATCCCAATTGGAATGAAGGACATTATTATTCAGGTAAAAAGCCGGACATGGGTCTTGCCATTGCCCGGATGATCGGACATATCACATATCTTTCCGATGAGTCCATGCGCCTGAAATTCGGCCGAAAGCTTCAAAACAGGTCTGCCTTAAGCTTTGAATTCGGTGCCGAATTCCAGGTGGAAAGCTATCTTCAACACCAGGGCAACAAATTTATCGAACGCTTTGATGCCAATTCCTTTTTATATATCACCAAGGCGGCAGACTATTTTGATCTGGCAGCACAATATGGTTCAGGTTCACTTGTAAAGGCCTTTTCAAAATGCAAATCAAAATTTCTCGTCATCTCTTATACCTCTGACTGGCTTTATCCTACATATCAGTCAAAAGAGATGGTCAAAGCCATGAAAAAAAACGATCTGGATGTCAGCTTTTGTGAAATCGATGCCCAATGGGGACATGATGCCTTTTTGCTTCCCAGTGACAGACTTGACCATCTGATCACCGGATTTTTAAGGAGTGTATCTAATGACACCTGATAACTTACGATATGATCTGGAAATCATTGCCTCATGGATCGAACCCGGATCAAAAGTATTGGGCTTAGGGTGTGGGGAAGGAGACCTTCTTTTTTGGCTTAAAAAAGAAAAAAATGTCAAGGAAAGAGGCATAGAGATAGAAGAATCAAAGGTGGTTAAATGTATCGAAAAAGGAATCTCGGTTTTACAAGGCGACATTAATGAAGAAATGGAAGATTACCCGGACAATGCCTTTGACTATGCCATTTGTTCCCAGACCCTCCAGCAGGTCTATGAACCGTCTAACCTGATCCATTCCATGATGCGGGTGGCAAAAATGGGTGTGGTCAGCTTCCCGAATTTCGGTCATATAAAGGTCCGCATGCAATTGGCATTTACCGGTCATGCCCCTGTGACCAGGGAGCTTCCCTATTCATGGCACGACACCCCCAACATCAGGGTTCTAAGTCTTAACGACTTTCAAAAATTTTCTGACCAGGTTGGCTTTAAAATCCTGAAAAAAGCTGCTATTAATACAAACAACACACAACGCCATGGCAAAATGGTCACTTTCATGCCCAATCTGTTTGCCACCTATGGTATTTTTTTAATAGGAAAGGAATAAACATGGAAAAAACAATGGCTGACAAAGACATGATTGATAAAATCATTAAAATCAAACAGGAACTAGGAAACCAACTTGTCATCTTAACCCATCATTATCAAAGAAAAGAAATCATTGATTTAGGAGACCACAGTGGAGACTCTTTTGGCCTTTCCCAGCGGGCTGCTCAGGATGAGAATGCAAAATATATTGTTTTTTGCGGGGTTCATTTTATGGCGGAAAGTGCAGCCATTCTTGCCAAAGATCACCAGATAGTACAGATCCCTGATATGAATGCAGGCTGCTGGATGGCGGATATGGCAGACTCCTACCTGGTTGAAAAAGCCTGGAATGATGTCACTGCCATTGTTGGAGAAAATATTGTAATCCCCTTGGTTTACATGAACTCTGATGCTTTTATTAAAGCCCATTGCGGAAAAAACAATGGAGCTGTCTGTACCTCATCAAACGCTTCCAAAGCTTTTGAATGGGCATTTAAACAAAGAGAAAAAATCTTTTTCTTCCCAGATGAACACCTTGGCAGAAATACAGGCAACCATCTTAACATCCCGGCAAAACAAATGATTGTATGGGACCCTGAAAAACCATTGGGTGGAAATAGCGAACAAGAGATTAAAAAGGCAAAAGTCTTTTTATGGAAAGGGTATTGCCTGGTTCATACAAGGTTTACCACGGATGACATTAAAGCCATGAGAAAAAGCTTTCCCGACGCAAAAATTGTTGTACACCCGGAATGCACCCAGGAAGTTGTCAAGGCATCGGATGCAGTGGGTTCCACTAGTTTTATCGTCAAATATGTGGACCAGGCTTTGCCAGGCGCAACAATTATCATTGGCACGGAAATCAACCTGATCAAGCGGCTTGCCATGGAGTATCCAGACAAAAACATACTCCCGTTAAAGGATTCACTCTGTCCCAATATGTATAAAATCAATTTAAAAAATCTTTTAACCTGCCTTGAAAACATTGGTAAAACAAACATTGTCACGGTTGATGAAACCATAAAAAATGATGCCTTTATTGCTCTTGAAAATATGTTGAATTTGTAATAAAAAGGTTATCAATGGGCAAGCTATCTTCAATAGCCGTACTCGGAACCTTCGACACAAAGGGAGAGGAACATCTTTTTCTTAAAAAGTGTATAGAACAACGAGGTGTTCGCGCGCTGACCATTAATGTCGGGACCAAAAAGCCGGCATCCTGTGCCCTAGATTTTGATCTTTTCAACAGCCTGAAGGCAAAGGGCCTTATAAAGGATGGGCAGGATCGCGATCAAATGATTCAGGTCATGTCGGAAGAAGGCAAAAAACTTGTCAAGACGCTTCATGACATGGGTGAAATATCGGGTATTATTTCAGCGGGGGGAGGTTCCGGCACTTATCTGTGCACGGCAATTATGCGTGTACTGCCACTTGGCATCCCCAAAGTCATGCTGTCCACTGTTGCCGCAAGAGATATGACCCATATCGTTGGAACCAGCGACATAACCATGATGCCCAGTGTTTCCGACATACTGGGGATCAACAGTATTCTGGGAGGGATGCTGGATAAAGCGGCTGCGGCTGTTTGTGCCATGGCGAAAAGTACATGGGTGCCTGACAAGAATCGCCCACGCATTGCCCTTTCTTTTTTTGGATTCATTACCCAGGCTGCAGAACAAATTAAAGAAATACTGGAAAACAAAGGGTATGAGGTCGTTACCTTCCATGCCAATGGCACGGGCGGGACTGCAATGGAAGAACTGGCTTCCGAGGGATTTTTTAAAGGCATTCTGGATCTGGCCACCCATGAACTGGCAGATAAGCTCATGAATGGGTATTGCGGTGGGATCGGCCCTCATCGATTTGAAACCATAACGGGCATTCCACTCCCCAGGCTTATTGTACCGGGTGGATTAGACTGTGCTGTGCTGGAATTTGACCGTTACAGCATCCCGGAACAATATAAAGATCGAAAAATATTTTTTTATGATTTTAGGTCTGCCATTCGACTGAACAAAAAAGAAACAAAAAATATCGCTCAACAATTATCAGAAAAACTGAATCCTGCCGGAGAAGTGATAAAAGTATTAATTCCTAAAAAAGGCTGGTCCGTCGCTGACTATATTGACGGCCCTTTATATGATCCGGAGACAAACGATCTTTTCATTAAGACATTTAAAGAAAATTTAGTACAAACCATTATCGTTAAAGAAGAGGATCTCCACATCAATGATCCGTCTTTTGCCGAGGCGGCAGCAGATATGATGGATCAAATGATCGCCTCAAAAAGATAATGCAAATTTTCTTATGAAAAATGAATTTACAGAAAGTCTTTTATCAAGGATATAGCCATGGTGGTCGGAACAGGCAAAATCAAATTTAAACTCTATGGTGTCAATTCATTAAAGGAAAAACGCAGCATCGTTAAAGCGATTATCAATCGAATCAAAAACCAGTTCAATATCTCCATTGCGGAAACTGACTTCAATGACAGCCATTTATGGGCCCAGATCGGCTTTTCAATTGTTGGCAATGATTCACGGGTGGTGAATTCAAAACTGGACAAAGTTTTTAATATGGCAGATGATATGGGTCTTGCCCAGATTACGGACACTCAAATGGAAATTATCCATGTATAAATTATTTTATTTTGCCACGGGGGTTTTCCGTCCAATTCAGTTGATTACAGGCAATTTATCTCTTTTTTAGCAGTTCTGCCGGCCACTTGTCCTTAACGCCTTCTTCTCCTTTATAATAGGATACCTTTGATCCTTGTTCAAATATATCAAAGGCAGGTAAAATGTTTATTTTTCCTGAATCAGGGTATTCGCATACATCAATATTGGCCTTGGTGCGCAGATCTAAATAGATGAAAAGAATACTTACGGGCTATCAAAATACTTATGAGCTTGCAATAGTATTCTTAAAAAAGCCCGAGGGATTAAAACCATATTTGGAAGAATGATTTTATCGAATGCCCTTATTGCAACTTCTGTCCCATAATTTTGATTTACTTTATAGCCTGTGGCCTTTATAATGCCGCTTCGTGATTAGAAAAGATTTCGCCTGTATTGGATGAAACTTGTTTTACCTATGCTTTTCGGCAATAGCAGACAAAGCGTTTATGTTTAATTTGATCAATGTATTTTAAAGCGGTGTGAAATGATAAGTAATGAAGCATTGGCTGTCACCTGCGGCCTTAGCAGTGCGGTGGTATGGGGTG
>CAYWGN010000116.1:14023-15119 GCA_964457495.1 uncultured Desulfobacula sp. | reverse complement strand
TGACCCTGTCTTTTCCTAAAGCAAATTTATCGTACCTGGTTTTTTTTGCCATGGTCCCCTGGTTTATGTCCATGGGGTCAATGACAGCAAAAGAATCTTTTTACAGTGGCTTTATCGCAGGTCTCTTTCATTTTCTCACCCTTATTTACTGGATTGTCCCGACCTTAACTGTTTATGGCGGACTTCACCCAGTTCTCGCTGTTTCCACACTCATTCTTTTATGTCTTTATCTGTCACTATACCCGGCCATTTTTGCCTTTCTTTTAAAACAGATGGATGCAAATTGCTGGGTTGCACCCCTTGCTGCCGCCTGTGTTTGGACGGGGCTTGAATATATCAGGACCTATGCTTTTACAGGCTTTCCCTGGGGGGCTCTGGGCTACAGCCAGTATGAAAACCTGTTGTTAATCCAGATTGCAGATTTTTCCGGGGTTTATGGCGTGTCATTTCTTATCGTTCTTATCAATTATCTTTTGGCGACCCTGGGGTTGTCCCTTAAAAAAGGACTGCACAAAAAACATGTTTTCCCCATCATGTATACTAGCATCCTGTTGGCAGGCGTTATTTTTTACGGGGATCAAAAAATCAATACCTTAAATTCTCAAATTGAAAAAGCAAAAAAAACGACCCTTACTATTGTTCAGGGAAATATTAAACAGGATTTAAAATGGAGTGACCCGTTTAAGATCCGGACGCTGGAAAAATATATCCATCTTTCCCAGGGCGAATTTAATAAGGCGGGTTTATCAGAAAAGCCTGACCTTGTGATTTGGCCGGAAACGGCTTTACCGTTTTATTACGGATATGATAAAAATCTGTCAAACCAGGTGGATCAATTAGTAAGGGAATTAAAAACAAATTTTTTAATTGGAAGCCCGGCATTTAAAAGAGATGAAAACAAAACAAAATTTTATAACCGGGCGTATATGTTTAACCGGTTTTCGATTATTACAGGAACCTATGACAAGACTCACCTTGTGCCATTTGGAGAGTATGTTCCTTTTGGGGAGTATCTGACATTTTTAGGGAAGCTTACGGCCCAGGCAGGTGATTTTTCCACGGGCGATAAAACATTTAACCCCCTTGAATTCAATGA
>CAYWGN010000116.1:6991-13923 GCA_964457495.1 uncultured Desulfobacula sp. | reverse complement strand
TTTGTAAAAAACGGGGCTGATATCCTCACCGCCATTACCAATGATGCCTGGTTTGGTCATACATCGGCAGCAGTCCAGCATTTTTCAATTGCTGTATTCAGGGCAGTTGAAACCCGCAGAACCATAGCAAGAGCGGCAAATACCGGGATTTCAGGTTTTATTGATCCTAAAGGGAAAATTCTTGAAACAACGGCTTTATTCACAGATCGGGCCGTTACACGACAAGTTCCAGTCCTGAACCAGATCAGTTTTTATACAAAATACGGGGATGTCTTTGCCATTTGTTCAATAGTTGCAATTTTCATGGTTTTTATGGTAAAAGGGTTCAGGAAAAAGTTTTGGAAAAAAGTCTAGGAGAAATTAAAATGAGTGTAGAATTAAACCAAAATATTCAAGCGATATATACCAAAGCCGAAAAACTCAAGGAGTATCTTTGACCTTCCTGTAAAGCAAAAGCGGTTCCGTGAACTTGAACTAATTATTTCCCGAGAAGATTTCTGGAACGATTCAGACAAAGCAACAGATCTCTTAAAAGAAAGAACCTTGCTTTTAAATCTTCTGGAAACCTGGAAAAATATTTACCAGGATATTGAAGATGCAGAGGTCCTTCTGGGACTTGCCCTTGAAGAGTCGGATAAGGAGATTGAAAATGAAGTGGCCACCCTTTTATCCATACTTGAGAAAAAAATAAAAAAATTTTCAATACAGATCACCCTTAACGACGAAGATGATGCAAGAGATGCTCTTGTTTCCATTAATGCCGGTGCCGGTGGGACAGATTCCCAGGATTGGGCGGAAATGCTGTTTCGCATGTACACCCGATGGATTGATAAAAAAGGATATAAATATCAGGTTATTGACTATCAATCAGGGGATGAAGCCGGGATTAAGGGCGCAACCCTTCGTGTGTCAGGAGTTAATTGTTATGGGTTTATGAAGGTTGAATCCGGAGTCCACCGCCTTGTGAGGATTTCACCCTATAACGCAAGCGGGAAACGGCATACATCCTTTGCATCAGTATTTGTCTATCCTGAAATAAAAGATGAAATTAAAATCGATATTGATGAGTCAGATCTGAGAATTGATGTGTATAGAGCCAGCGGTGCCGGCGGCCAGCATGTGAACAAGACCAGCAGTGCCGTCAGGATCACCCATCTTCCCACGGGTGTGGTGGCCCAGTGCCAGCAGGAATCCTCCCAGCACCGCAACAAAGAGATTGCCTTTAAGGTTTTAAAGTCAAGGCTTTACCAGCTTGAAAAAGACAAGCAGGATAAAAAAATGCAAAACCTCCATGACGGCAAAGATGATATTGCCTGGGGTAGCCAGATCAGATCCTATGTTCTTCATCCCTATAGGATGGTTAAAGACCATAGAACAGATTTTGAAATGGGGGATGTGGACAGAGTCCTGGATGGAGACCTGGACCCGTTTATTGAAGGAGTTTTACTCTCATAAAAATGAATCCCCTTGCCATCATTGAAAAATTTTATACTGCAGGCACAAAACCTTACCAGGTCCTTGTTGAGCACAGCCGGATTGTCACGGAAAAGAGCCTTGAGATTGCCCGCAGTCAGATGCACTTAAACCCTGATCTTGAGTTTATTGAAAAGGCTGCCATGCTCCATGATATCGGCATTTTTTTGACCCAGGCCCATGCCATTGGCTGTACAGGTGAAAAACTTTATATCTGTCACGGATACCTTGGGAAAAAGCTTTTGGATGAACATGGCCTGCCCCCTGAATACGGCCTTGTCTGTGAACGACATACTGGTGCTGGAATTACAAAAGAAAACATTCTTTTAAACAATATTCCATTGCCCCACAGAGATATGGTTCCCATAAGCCTTGAAGAAAAAATTATCTGTGCTGCAGACAAATATCACTCCAAAAACCCAAAATACGCCGACAAAAAAATAACCACAATTCAAATTATCGATGAACTTGGAAAAATAAGTAAAGATCATGCAAAAAGATTTTTAATGTGGGCTGAAGAATTCAACCTGTAATCAGCAGTACAAATTATCTTAAGTTAAAGAAATAAACCCTTTATAAACGAATATTTCATTTGCCGGGAAAAAACCAGAAGTGATTATAACAATAGACCATGGAAAAACCATAGATACTGCCAAAGACTTAACCTCGGAAGAGCGCCATATCCTGCAAAAACTTTTTGCCTGGAAGGCCGTTGCCGATTCTTTAACCCAATTTAGAGAAATAAAGGACCGGGCAATGAAAATGGGTTGGAATAATTCCGGTCCTGTCCAGGAAAGCCGTACATTAAAAATTATCATTCAACACCTGGAAAAAGAACTTATCCTGCGACTGAAGAACAAAGTTTCGTCTACATAGATCCTGAAGGGATAGCTGAAGATTCGGATCTCGAAAAGAATTCGGGTTTCAGCTTAAAATATGCGGAAAAAGCGAAACTGTTTGCCCCAGAATAATTGAGCCATGAATGTGTGTGAGTGAGATTGAAAAACTCTCACAAATTCACAACATCAATTATTCTGGAAGGTACCATTGGAATTTTAAATCTGAAACAGAAATATTGTCAATACCAGATGTGGTGGTCTATAATTGTTTTTAAAAGCGAGAACTGGTGAAAGAAGCGCTTGGTAACTTATAGATTTTGACTCTTGACAGATAATACCATCTATACTCAATAGTATTTCAAGATAAATCAGAGATTTTTTTACAGATACCATTTGAATTGTTGAATGCTCGGGAGGTCATGTATGATGCAAATTATGTCACCGGTCTAATTTTTTATGCTGACTGAGTCACCTGTGAATTTCCTGTTTAGCTCAAGTCACAAGGTAAACCGCTTAACCAAGCATCAGAATCTCAGAGACTACCCTGGGTGCTCCCCAACTGAAGTTTTCAGTTGCCATTTTGTCCGGGTTTCTTTTAATATGACCCAGAAGCATCTATCCGCTTTTGTCACATAGGATATTACCTTTTGGGCTTTAAAGGGTGAGCTGATAAGCATCGGCCCACCCTTTGTGGTTGTAGTACATCTGCCAGATTGTTATTTATTGACGTTGGATTCGAGCATTGGGTCGGAGTATTGGTGCAAGTTTCCGTAAAGAGCACTCCAGTTTCCATCGCTTTGTTTGTCTTTGGCCAGGGCCACGGTGATGAGTCTGACACCGTCAGAGGTTCTGGCCGCCACCTGGCCGGTCACGCTTCGGGTGGTTCGGATTCTCCATGTGGTTTTGGTGGTGTCGGTCCATTCCTTCACAGTCTGTTCCTGCCAGTTTTTTGAAATAATGGTGCTGCGCAACGGATCACCGCCCTCTGTTTTATCTTTTTTCACTAATGATTCAGCTTTTTTCTTTAATTCATTAAGATCACTGCCGGTGTAGCGATCAGGTGTCATGAAGGTGCGCTCTTTTCGAATCTGTCGATTCTCGTTATCTTTGGCCACAAGGGCATCGAATTTAGCCTGGATTTCTTTTCGTTTGGGATCAGATTCCCCTAACGCAGTAATAACTTTCTGTGTGGCCTCGCGAATGGAGGTCATCCATTTGTGATCCACCAGGTTCGGTTTGATGGTCTTATCGGATTTCCACCCGTTGTCTTTCTCCAATTGAGCCATGGCAGAGTTAATATCTCGTTCAGCATCCCCGTAAACGGACTCGATCCGGCTCGCAAAACCTTCCTCAAAATTTTTCAGGCAGAGGGGTGCCTGGTTGTCTGCCAGATCTTCGAGTTCCCATGTTTTGCCATTGGGAAATTCCATTTTTTTGTACTCTTCATAGAATGCTTTAAAGGCTTCGTAGCGTTTTTGGGCATCTGCAAACTTTTCCGGTTCAGATGTGCCTGGAACAAAGACAACCTGGTCAGGATTGTGCCCCTCTTGCCCGGGGTAGGAGAGATAGCCCTGGAACTTTGCCACCCACTCTTCTGATTGTTTTTTGTTTGCAGCTTTGGCCTTTGCAGCATCGGTCTTGGCTTTGGCCTCTGCAGCACCCTGTTCACTGACTTTGCTGATGAGTTCGGTAAAACGGGTTTGTACAGCGGCAAAGTCGGGGTCGGCCGGGTCGAACTGGCCGTTGTAATTTTGTTCAATTTCATCAAACAGCTCTGAGGCCTTTTTAATTTTGTAGTCCGCCTTTCGGGCGTTATTGGCAGCGTATTTTTCGGCGTTGTTCAGGTGATTGGTAATGTCTTTCAGCCGTTTTGTCACCCCACTGGGGAGATTGCTCTTGATGGATTTTTTAGCTGTTTCAGTCGGTGCGGAAGATTGTGATGACATCGATTTTGGTTTGGGTTTAGGGGGCAAAACCCTTCCGGAAGATGATGGCGTTGCTGCTTTGCTGCCAAGCTTTTTATCGATAGCCTTTCGTATGCGCTCAAATTTTTTTTCAACCTGCATGATTTTTTGATTGTTCGGATCTTCCGTCTTCCCCTGGTGGATGAGAGCGGCTGCTTCATTGAGAAGGGTGTCAGCCTCTGTGTTTTTGCCGCTGTGCATTTTTCGTTCTGCATTCCGGATGATTTTGCCAGCCTGTTTAGCCAGATCGTTTGCACCGGCAAAGGCGTTACCTGCAGTAAAAAAAGAGACCACCAGTAAAATTATAACAAAAATTCGTCCCCACTTTTCGTCCATACAAAACCTCCTATTCAATTTATAATCGTAAATAATGCAGTGAATGACCATTGCCGCTATTTTTATTTTTCATTGATAAAAAAGGCAACAGGACCACTTCCTAATTAAAGATATACTTTATCGTGGTTTGGCAGCAGTACAATTTTGTTTAGAACTTTTATATGATTATGCTATGATTAAGAAACAAAAGTCAAGACACGAACTCAAACCCCAATAATTTTCATTACACTTTTGGCGATATTTTTAGATAGTCAAAAAGCGACTATACTGTCTATCTATAAAGGGTTTGAATTAAAATTTAAAAGCGGTTACTGGCAATCGTAGGGCTCAGTCCACACAAGATTTGGATAACCCCACATAGGTATATGAATCTTTTTCAGCATTGAGTTTTTAATTCAACTTTATGACCCGCAGCCGCTGCCACAAGGCATTATTACAGATTAAAGTGTATAGAGTACCAGGAGTAAATTAAGCCTTGCCAGCGCTTTTGTCTGCGCCTTGTTCAGGTCGTGTTTTACAGAAGCGGTTTGAACTATTGAAGGAATGTCGATTAATAAAATCAAGTCATGCGTCAAAAAAGACCGCCATTTCAAGGGTTTCGGGAGATTTTTGAAAATAGACTCTAAACGATTTCACAAAGTCTTGATTTTTACTTTAAAAACGCTTTGGTTTTATTATGGATTATTGTATCCTGTTCAAAATCAAGGATTTTATTATGGATATAAAAGACTTTGTGATTGACAGTCACGCACATTGCGGCATCCTGGACCATACTTTTGATCAGTCTTTTGAAGCATATTTTTCATATGTTGAAAAAACCCAGATCAAACAGGTTGTAATGTTTCCTCCTGTCATGGAAATTTATAACCGGTACGATTTTCAATTCAAAGATACAGACCAATGGCAGAAAAAAAGAAAACAGGCCAATGAGTATCTTTTGGGAATTGGGAATAAAGATCTTTTGGTCATACCATACCTTTTCATCTGGAATGATTTTCAGGTCCGGCAGCTGACCCCTAAACACAAAGGCATAAAATGGCATCGGCACTCCAACGAGCCTTTATACAACTATGATTCAACCGAATGCAGGAATGCCATTGCTGAGATAAAAAAGCGGAACATGCCTGTTGTTCTTGAAGAGGAGTTAAAAAACACTATCCTGTTTATTGAAAAACTGGCTCCTGGAGTAAGGGTAATCATACCCCATTTGGGGGGACTGAACGGCGGGTACACTGCAATAAAAAATTATGGCCTGTGGGATAACCCGGATGTTTATACAGATACTGCACTTGCATCATCCTTTGAAATATCGGATTATATTGAAACCTACGGCCACGAGCGAATAATGTTTGGATCAGACTTTCCATTCGGAGATCCTGAATCAGAACTGAATAAAATTTACAGATTGAATATTAATAATAACATTAGAAAAGCAGTGCTTTGCGACAATATCACAAGCCTGCTCGCAGACAGTAATGTTTGATTCCCGGGAGAATCCATGCAGCAACCTTCCATGAATGTAACTTCCAGAATATGTTTTGATCATGCCTGCCCATGAAATTTCGGTTGATATCCCGGGTTATTTTTCTCCACTTTTTGCTGCAATCGGAACTGCCGTGCTGTGTTTATTAGGGGTTTTAAGTTTCCGGCCATCCTTAAGAAGCATCTTTGATGTGGCGTTTGATAAGATACAGATTTATTCCCTTGAAGAATCAGAAATTTATCACCTTATGCCAGTATCCGGGAAATGAATATGTCAGATGCCATCACCCATTTTGCCCCGGCCTATCCGGAACAAGACATGGATGGCTTTGCAAAAACAGTTTTAGCATAAATTTAAGCCAACACCAAATAGTAGATGCCCAATCGGAAAAGAAATTAAACCCTGATCAATGGGTTATTGACATCGGCGGATATAAAATGGATATAAAACCCCATGCATCTCTTGCAATGAAAAATCAAGCAATTGAAAGGTGCAATAAAAAGTGGGGGAATTTTTAACTGAAGCATAAGCAAATATAAAAAGGAAGAGAACATGGACATAAAATTTTTGAAAAGAAGTTTTTTTCAGCGATTGCTGGGTATATCGGCGACCACCAAACCCGGAATAGATGGCAGCTGGAATTATGCAGATGGGAAGCTGACAATCGATTTGGGTAAAGCATTGGAACTGAAAACCTCATCCGATCACTCTTTATCCTGTGAAAAAAGAGCAGGAAAATCTAATCGTATTAATAACAGGATGACTTTTTGAAATACAAATTGTTTAAATATAACTATAATATGAAAAATGGAAAATATATTGAATCAAAAACAACAG
>CAYWGN010000116.1:0-6891 GCA_964457495.1 uncultured Desulfobacula sp. | reverse complement strand
GTAGCAGGCCTTATCATGCTTGCCTGAAATTGATATTTTTTCAAAAGCAGGGCGAGTATTATCTTGCTCCGGAACGGAAGAACAACTCTCGGTCTATTGTCAAACTGATTTTCAAGGGCAAGGCCGCCTACTATGCGCACAAACACTGGCGCGAAACCATAGAAGGGAGATTCAAGAATTATTTTATGGCGTTGAGTGAGGAAAAGGTGGACTTTTTTCTGGATTTCATTGATAAAGCTGAAAAGTTTATCAAGAGAGCCATGGAATAAAAAATTAATTAGACTAAAGGGGAAATACAATTATGACAAAAATCAGAGCTACAAACCAGGAAACGCTTTTGTCTTCAATTATAGACACTGGGCTCTGTACCGGCTGTGGCGCATGCGTTGCGCTTTGCCCATACATGAAAACACACAATGCCCAGACTGTGGCATTGTTTAAATGCGACAGGGAAGATGGCCGATGCTATCGCTATTGCCCCCGCAATGAAACCGATCTGGAAAAGCTGCAGCAAAAATTGTTTGATGCTTCGGATATCACTGAAGAACTGGGTGCGTTAAAAGGCTTATATATGACCCGGGCCTCCGATGACTATATCAGGAAAAAAGCCCAGCACGGAGGTACAGTAACCGCCCTGGTTGCACTTGCACTGGATGAAAATCTGTTGGATGCATGTGTACTGGCGGATCAGGATGCCAAACAGCTTCCGATTTCCTTTACTGCAAAGGACAGCACCCAGGCGTTAAAGGCCGCCGGTAGTAAATTCGGCAATTCGCCCACTGTGGCGGAGTTTAACAGGGTTTCAAGCAAAAGCTCCCAGCGGTTGGGCGTTGTGGCAACACCCTGCCAGGCAAAGGCCCTGGCAAAGATGAAAGCAGACCCTGCTAAAGAAGATGTCGGCAGAATTGATAATCTCAAGCTTGTCATCGGGCTTTTTTGCGGTTGGACACTGGATTGGCGAAAACTCAACCGCCTTGTCCGGGAAATAGTCGGAGATCAAGAAATTCTGGCCCTTGATATTCCGCCGTCCAAACACGCCTGTATGGAGGTTACAACGGCCAGTGGCATCACAGAAATCGGCATTGAAAAGGTTGATGAATGCGTACGCGAATGCTGTGATTATTGTGATGACATGACAGCCGAATTTGCCGACATTTCCGTTGGATCTGCCAGAAGCCCGGAAGGCTGGGATGTGGACAAAGGCTGGAATCAGGTTATCGTTAGAAGCGAGAAAGGTCTTGAACTTTTGAACCTGGCCAGGGAAAAAAATATCCTGGAATTTAAAGACCCCCCCGCTGAAAACCTTGACAAGCTCAAAGCAGTTTGTGCTGGAAAAAGAAAATGGGCGCAAAAAAAGTTAAATGAATTGATGGAAAAATAGAATTCGGTTTAATAAAACAATTTTGATATGGAGCATAACAATGTCAATCATTACAGAGAATAAAGCAATTGGCGAGCGCATTTTAATGATGGGAAACGAGGCCATTGCCCGTGGTGCTTTGGAAGCAGGGGTTAAGGTGGTCGCCGCCTATCCCGGAACCCCTTCGTCGGAAATCCCAAAGGTATTGGGTGATGTGGCCGTGGAAATGAATTTATACGTTGAGTGGTCTGCCAATGAAAAAGTGTCTCTGGAAGTGGCCGCAGCAGGGTCATACGCAGGCTTGCGGTCCATGTGTGCCATGAAACAGGTCGGCGTGAATGTTGCCTCGGATTTTCTTTTGCACATGGCTGAATTTGGGACACGGGCCGGTATGGTTCTGGTTACCTGTGAAGACCCGGGAGCGCTCTCAAGCACCAATGAAGGAGACTCAAGACCCTATAGTAAAATGATGGAATTTCCCCTGATAGAGCCGGGTAATTTTCAGGAAGCAAAAGATATGACTAAATGGGCCTTTGAACTGTCAGAAGAGATCAGGAATGTGGTCATGCTCAGATCGGTCACCCGCATGTCTCATGCTTCCGGGAATGTAACATTGGGAGAGCTTCCCAATGTGGATGTAAAAGCGGATTTTAAATTTGAAGGCGGATTTACAGATCAGCAGACCGGGCCTGTTTTAACCCTTCCTCCCATGGTCCCTTATCAGCATGCAAGGCAAAAACAGAGTCTGGCCAAAGCAGTTGAAAAATTTGAAATATCTCCGTTCAATATCTACACCGGGCCTGAAAACCCTGAACTATTAGTGATTACCAGTTCTGCAACCACATTTTACTGCAAGGAGGCCATTGATATTTTAGGGATTGGGGACAAGGTGGGAATTTTGAAGCTTGGCACCACATGGCCGCTTCCACCTAAACTTCTGGAAAAATATCTGAAAACTTCCAAAAAAATATTTATCGTGGAAGAAGGGACTGCTTTTCTTGAGGATAATGTTAAGGCCCTGTACGCTGAAATTGTCGATAAAATTGGTATTATAACGTTTTACGGCCGAAAAAGCGGCACCCTGCCTGCAGTGAACGAATTGAATCCGGATTTAATCATGGAAGGGCTGTGCAAAATCATGGGTGTTGAATCTGCTCTTGTGGATAAAGAATACCGAGAAAAAATCAATCTGGTTGCCCAGGAAGGGGCCCCTGAAAGAGCGCTGACTTTTTGTCCGGGTTGCCCACACCGGGCCTCATTTTTCCTTCTTCATGAAGCCTTAACCTTAGATAAACGACGGGGATTTGTCTGTGGAGATATTGGCTGTTATACCCTGGCAGCGTCAGGATGCGGTTTTAATGCAATCAAAACCATGGGTGCCATGGGATCAGGCGTCGGTATGGCTTCCGGTTTTGGAAAACTCAGGCAATTCGGAATGGATCAGCCCGTTATCGCCGTGTGTGGGGATTCTACTTTTTTTCATGCGGTATTACCAGGGCTTGCCAATGCAATCCATAATGAGTCTGATATGATCCTGGTGGTGCTGGATAATTCAGGGACAGCCATGACAGGGTTCCAGCCTCATCCCGGAACTTCTGTCGGTGCAGCCAGACAAGTGCTTCCTGCACTGGACATCCAATCCATCTGCCAATCTATGGGTGCCCGTGTGGCCGTGGCAGACCCCTTTAATTTTAGCGAAGCCAGAAAAACAATTGCAGATCTCATGGAAGATGAGGGTCGCGTAAGGGTATTGATTTTAAGACAACCCTGTGCCTTAAGCCCGGCGAGAAAAGGGAAAAAACAATGGACCCTTTCCATTGACCCTGAAATCTGTCTGGGAGAATCCTGCGGCTGCAACCGGATGTGTACCCGGATATTTAAATGCCCGGGTCTGATCTGGGATCCAATAAATAAAACCAATAGTATTGATGATTTTGTCTGTGTTGGATGCGGGGTCTGCGCCCAGGTGTGTCCCCAAAATGCCATAAAAATTGAAAAGGTGGTATAAAATGAATGCAGCTGTTTTAAAATATGATCCTTATAATCTTATTATCACCGGAGTCGGCGGGCAGGGGAACGTATTGGCCAGCCGGATGGTGGGGGATATGCTGGCCCGGAAAGGATTTGACATCACCATTGGAGAAACCTTTGGCGCCTCACAGCGGGGAGGATCTGTCATGAGTCACCTTCGTATATCCCAAAAAGGGGTTAGTTCTCCCCAGATCCCTATAGGCCTGGCCCATATGGTGGTATCACTTGAACCCACGGAAGCGTTAAGGGTATTGAAAAATTACGGCAATAAAGATATCAAGGTCATTACCAATATGAGACCGGTAAGATCTATCGGTGTGATCAGCGGAGAGCAAAAATATCCTGCGCCAGAAAAAATCATGGGCTGGATCAAAAATTTTTCCAAAAGCGCCTGGTTCCTGGATACAACCCAAGCCGCAACCGAACTGGGCAACCCGATATTCGGCAATGTTATGCTCGTCGGTGCTCTGGCAAAAACAGGTGAGTTGCCCATTGACAGGGCTACATTTGAAATAGTCGTCAGAAGCAGAATGCCGGAAAACAAAGTCGCGGTGAACTTGAAGGCGTATGATATCGGCGGTGATCTGATATTGAACGGTCAGTCATAAAAAAAGGATAAAAACAGATATGACCGTTGGATTTGATGACCACCGCAGACAATGATTGTTTTTCCCGGTAAGATTATGATCTGCCCGGAATAATTTTATATGACCATCAATTCTTGTTTAAAGATACCATATGAATTGTTGAATTTTCAAAAGCTCAAGGATAGTCGCAAGAATCATTGACTTTTGAGATTCGAAAAAATCCTCTATGTTGTGGTTTGAA
Organism: uncultured Desulfobacula sp.; assembly: GCA_964457495.1. Lineage (GTDB taxonomy): Bacteria > Desulfobacterota > Desulfobacteria > Desulfobacterales > Desulfobacteraceae > Desulfobacula. Next base: position 2,672 of record CAYWGN010000116.1, on the reverse strand, counting down.
AGATTTTAAATAAAGTGTGGACTGACAGGGATAGTGTAAATCAACCCCGTTGTAGTAATCATGCAGCCTCTACTTCCTCAGTCCGTTGATCCCAGAAGTCTTCCCACCATCCATTCGCTCTTAAAATGCGTAAAGACAACATGGGATTTATTGAATCACTTTTCCAGCTGGCTCCTGGAATAACTTACGTTCCATTATCAGATACCATCTTTTTTCCAGCTGGGAAAGACTGCTTGATTATGTTGCAGACCCGATAATAAACTCACCATAATACACCTGTAAAAATTGGGTATTATCACAGTTAAAACGGCGTATAGCTATTTTTAAAACTGGGGTAGCCATATAAATATCTACCAAAAACCAAACCAAAATGCTATTTTCAACATTGCAATATAATTAACTTTGTGGGACGAATGTTCATAACTGTACCGGATTATGGTTGACGACACAAAAAATCAAATTCTTTTTATGAATACGATTCATCGAGAATTGCTGAAAACGGTTGTTTGGATTTGACAGTGCTGTTACAATCAAATATAGTAAGTGTTATCGTTTTTTTGATAATTGAAAGGATTTAAATAACCAGATGAAAAAGGCGCTTTCCAAAAACGAAATCATCAATTTGATTAAGGCGGAAAAATCCTTTTTAAAGGAAACTTTCGGTGTTCTTAATATCGGCATTTTTGGTTCTTATGCCAAAGATCAACAAACCCCTGACAGTGATATCGATTTGCTGGTTGAATTTGCAGAACCTCGATTTGATTGGATAGCCGGTTTGAATATATATATGGAAAAAAAATTGGACAGAAAAATCGAAATTATCAGAAAACGTACCCTGAATAAAAGTAGATTTTTTGAACGTATAGAGCAGGAAATCATTTATGTCTGATGAAATCATTTCTGAAAACCTGCTTCTGATTTCAGAATCACTTGATTTGATCAAAAAACGCTTTGTAAATATAAACCAGCCGGATGATTTTGTTCTGGATGACAGCGGGGTCATTATTCTTGATTCAATTGCCATGCGGTTGCAGGTCGTTGGCGAATTGTTAAAAAAAATTGACAAGGAAAATGGTTCCTTTTTAAAGGGCCATGATGAAATCAATTGGGGAAATATAATGAGATTGCGGGATATTGTTTCCCATCATTATGAAAAAGTCGATCATGAGATCATTTTTGATATTTGTAAAAACCATCTCCCAAAATTAAGAAAAACCATTCAAAAAATGTTGAAATAATCTTCATTTTGACGTTCAAGGACAATTATCCTCTGTGTAAGTATTCAAAGACGGAAATTCTTATGGATACCCACACAAATTTTGATTTTGAAATCTGATTTTTGAAATGCAAGAATCCTTGACTGAGAAGTCCTTCGCACATTTTATCTGTCAGTATGAATGACGTCAAAGCCTATGCATCCAGTATGCTGCGCATGCTTTTTTGTAAAGGGATATTCTCGGCAGACCAGGGGCTTGACTGCCTGAATAGTGCATCCGAATGTGTCTTTGCCTGGCTGCTGAGCAAGAAACGGACATGATTCTGCCGGTTTTCCCGTTTGTGGGTCAATCCAAATCCGGTATTGGATCTCTCCGTCATCTAATTGCTCTTTTTTCACCCAGGACAGGATATCACTGCGCCCACAGCTCTCCCATAACTGCCAGTCTTCTTGGACGCACACATTTCCCAGCTGGCGGCAGCAGTTTCCGCATCTTTTACAGACAAAATCGGTCATATGGCTTTCAACCCATACCCCGTACTCCCCCTCAACCATACCTGGACTGGTAGGAGTTTGAAAAACCAGGGCGCATATTTTGGCCATACTTGCCATATCTTTTTCAGAGGTCTCAAGCACATGAATCAAATAAAAGCCGAAGGCTGTATCCTCCACCGGCTCAAAGGGATGGCCTCTGTTCCGGCGAATACATGCCCTTTCAAAACCATTGAAAATGCCAATTTTAAAATCGTTTCCCAAAATCAGGGGACCGATTTTACGAAATATATCGGACTGGGGACCGTATTGCCCGAAATCTGCTGCAACAGCATCAATGGCCTGGGGCAATGTTAAAAAGGTCTGTAAGTCCTGTGACATAAAAAAAGGCCTCATAATATGATGTTATCATTGTGAAATGAGGTGGTTGGAGACATGCCTCTTTGTGAAAAAACATTAAACTTAGAAACTAAAAATGGCAAGGAAAAAAAGAAAGGAAAATATAAACTCTGTTATTCAGGTTTCTGAAAATTAAATTGAATTAAGGATATAAAAGATATATTCAACCGATGCCATGACAAGAAACTGTTTTCAACTAATGCAAGTATTTATAACCTTTTGCCTAGTCGAAATTTTAGAGATATCCATTAATTTTGAGTGAAGTAAAAAATTCAAAGGCCGGTCATTTTTGTCGCCAATAAAACGTAATGGGATCTTGATTTATACCATGATTCCACTCTTTTTCTAAAAATAAATCGTACAACCTGAAAAATGTGACTTAATCCAGTGATTGTTTTTTAGGGGAGGGTCAAATCACTGTTTCCTTTTTTTATACGCATCAGAATAAAATCATTCAAATTAGGTTTGTTTTGATGGGAAACATTTCTCTTTTTGAGTCTTAAAGAAAATTTGGTTTCAATATATTCTCAACTTATTATTAAAGCTGAAAACTGTTGTGTCCATT
>CAYWGN010000115.1:11455-15230 GCA_964457495.1 uncultured Desulfobacula sp. | reverse complement strand
ACGCCAAACCTCGATTTGACACGATTAATAAGGTGTGTGCAGCCCTTGGCGTTCGTCTGGTAGCTCAACCTGCCAACCCTCATTAAGCTACGATCCATTTACAATGATGCAGGCCGATACTTTTCTAGCAGATCAAACCGAGGTGTTTGAGGTGAGGACTACTTGCGCCACAAAATCCATTTCTTAGGTGAATGAATACACAAGACTATCCCTGTCAGTCCAAACTTAATTGAAAATTCTTCAGACCACAGGATCGGGTATCCACATTATTGGAATTCGCAGATACAAAATTGCTTATTTTTTTGTGTTTATCAAGCCATAAGCAGGATGAACCACTTTTGGTAAATAAGATTATTATCTAGATGATTTCATTATCAGATGAATTAAGAAAGTTGCATTTGCAATAATTATGCTTTAATAGTGTACTCATAGATCAGAAAGCGTTTATTCTGCCAAAGGAGTCTGAAATGGAAAATAGATCTGGGATCAATTTTGTCAAAGATTATCAGCCAGGATTCGATGCAGTTGTAGAACTCACAAATGGGAGCTTTGTGGATGTGGTGAACGGCTGTTTCTTTGATCCAAATGTAAGTGTTTTGATCAAAAATGGGAAAATACTATCCATGCCAGGCCTGGAAAATGAAACTGAAAAAATCAAACCTGATTTTTCCTTTGATTTAAAGGGAAAAACTGTTCTACCCGGCCTTTTTAACGTTCATTGCCACATCCAAATGATTAACCCAACCCTTTTTGCAGATTTTAAAACCATCAAAGCCCGGAAAAAATATCATGACCAGCAGGTTAGAAAAAATATGGAGGATTGCCTTGCCAGAGGTATCACCCATATCCGGGATGCTTATTCTGATGATTTAAGACCCAATCACAAACTGATCGAGCAGGTTCAGAATCAAAAAATACCAGGGCCGCGTATTATGCAGGCTGTTCTCGTTGGTGCCATTGGCGGTTATTTAAGCCCTGAGCTTAAGGGAATGAAAAAAATCCTGTTCAGGAAGCTGGGACTGGGAGTTATCGAGTATGAAGATTCCAACTCGGGGGTGGTCACATTTTTGCCCGATGCAAGTGAGCAGCAGGTCCGGGATGCCGTGAACAGAGCAATAGATGAAAGAGGGGCTGATCTTATCAAGGTGGGTGAATCCCTGGAAGAAAGTCTGATCAATTCAAATCCAGTCACAATGCCTATAAAACAGATGCAAGCCATAACCGATCAGGCGCGGCTGCGAAATGTGCAGACCACTATCCACTGTGTTTCTGTTGATACCTTCCAAAGAGCGGTAAAGGTTGGATTTTCATCTCTGGCGCATATGGCCCGGGATGGTGAACTCATGCAGAAGGATATTGATGCCTGTCTGAATTCAGATTGTATCATTGAACCGACCCTGTCAAATGGGTATGACATGAGCTGGCGGCTGAAAGGGGATCCATTTTTCAATGATCCTAATTTGGAAAAGCTTTATAAATTTAGAAACAAAACATTTGCTGATCTGGCAGAAACATTTTGGGTACCTGAACTCAAAGATTGTGTCTTGTCTGGATTTAATAAGGCAAATAGAGGTCAGTACAAGATGCTCGGAATTTTTAACCTGTCAAAATTACTGGCACACTTTAGTCGATTGGCACGTTTTGGAATCCAAAACACAAAGATGCTTGTGGAACAAGGTGCAAGAATGGCTTGCGGAAATGATGGCGGAATTCAGGCCTGCACTCCTGCCATGATTGCGCATGAGCTGTCCATGTTCCACCTTTTTATGAATGATGAGGCTTTTGATAAAAAATTTAATGGCATAACAGCTGTTCAGACCGCGACCATTAATAGCGCTAAATCCATGGGTATTGACAACCAGTTTGGTTCCATCCAGACCAGCAAAGTGGCAGATTTTGCCATTGTCGATGGTAATCCCTTTGAAAATTCCACCGTTTTGGGAAAAATTGTTGATGCTCTATTTATGGATGGCCGATTAATTATTAATAATTGTGGACTGGAAGTTTAAAAAATAATTTTATACAAGAAATATAGATATTTTAATTGGGAGAGTTTTTTTATGATGCGCAGCCTTAATGCCTTTATGATTCTTTTATTGATTCTTTTTTGTTTCACGGCTACCCTGGCCAGTGAGACCAAAAGTGAAGCCATTCCTTTAAATCAAGAACAAACGGAAGAACAGCCGGTACAGGTTGAGAGCAAGACGGAAATCGCTTTGAAAATGCTCTATTCCATTATTGAATTAAAAAAAAACCTGAGCCAGAGAATCAAGGAAAAGAATCAAATCCTGGACAAAAGTAGTTCAGATGCTGAAAAGGAATTATTAAAAACTGAACTGGAAAAACTGGACAAGCAACTCAACGATTCTGCAGTTGACTTTGAGCGGATTGCCACGGGTATTGATACAGGTCTTTTTGCTGAAAAAAAAGCGGAAGAATTTGACTGGAAAGATGAACTGGTCGGATTGATTAAACCGGGTATACAGGAAATAAAAAGGCTTACGGTCAGGGCCAGATACAAAACAAAATTAAAAGATGAACTCTCCTTTTACCAAGATCTTTCACCTGTTGCCAGTCAGGCAATCCAAAATATTGACGAGCTGATTTCCCAGACAAAGGACAAAGATCTGAAAAAAGATCTGAAAAAGCTTTTACCTGAATGGAAAAGTATTGAAAAACAAACTCTGAATAAAGCGGAAATGGCTGGCATGCGTCTGGCTGAAATGGATAGCGAGGAAAAATCCATAATTGAAACATCCCGGAACTCTATAAAGAATTTTTTCCGCACACGGGGCCTGTTTCTTTTTATCGCTTTTATAGCCTGCCTTGGAGTCCTATTTTTTTCCCGGTTATTTTCAAAGCTTATGGCCCGGTTTATCCCTGGCTATAACTCAAAATACAGGCCTTTTCATGCAAGGTTGCTGAGTCTTCTTTCCAGGATATTTGTCTTTGTAATGGTTTTTTTGGTTATTATTTTTGTTTTTTATATGGTGGAAGACTGGGTATTGCTCAGTTTAGCCATTATTTTTATCATGGGGCTGGGCTGGGCTGCCAAACATACTCTGCCTAAGTTCTGGCACCAGAGCCGGCTTATGTTGAATATCGGTGCAGTCAGGGAAGGGGAACGTATGATTTATAATGGCGTGCCCTGGCTTGTAAAAAATATAAATGTATTTAGTGAGCTTGAAAATCCATATCTGGAAGTTAAGCTGCGGTTACCCATTGAAGAGCTTCTTGGAAAAACATCCAGGCCTTTTAATAAACATGAACCCTGGTTTCCCTGCAAACGAAATGACTGGGTCATCCTTTCCGATGGCACCAGAGGTGTTGTCACAAGTCTTTCCCATGAGATGGTTGAATTGGTTCAGCGGGGCGGTGCTCATAAAATCTACCAGACATCGGATTTTCTGGGACAGGCGCCGCTTAATATTTCTTTAAATTTCAGGCTTAAAATTCCTTTTGGCATCAGTTATAATCTCCAGAAAGATTCCACGGTAAGTGTATTAGAAATTTTAAAAGCACATATCAAAGAGCAAATCGAAAAAGAAGGATACAAAAAAAATCTGCTTAATCTGGGTGTGGAATTCCAGCAGGCAGGCGCCTCATCCCTTGATATTGTTGTGCTTGCTGATTTTAAAGGCGAGTTGGCGCCTCTGTATAAACGGTTGTCCAGGGCGATTCAGAGATGGTGCGTGGATGCCTGTACATTAAACAACTGGGAGATCCCTTTTCCCCAGCTTACCATTCACAAATAAAGAGCTTGTCACAAATAAAG
>CAYWGN010000115.1:0-11355 GCA_964457495.1 uncultured Desulfobacula sp. | reverse complement strand
TCACAAATAAAGAGCTTGTCACAAATAAAGGTTTGGCTTAAATGGCTATTGAATCAATAATAAGGGAAATATTACCCCATTCAAAGCAGTTTAAACAATTTTGGAAAGAAAAAGGTCCTTATAAATATGTCTTGACCAGCAGCCAGTTTCCTCCTGTACTGCTGGAACCTGAAGAGTGGATTTTTTCAAATGATATCAAGATACTTCTAAAAGAGTTGATGCAGTTTGATAAACTCAAAATGAAGGTTGTCAGAGCTCCGTTTAATCCTGAAAATAAAAGTATATTACGTCCGGAAACCTTAAGTTCATGGAAGATTAATAATTTCCCTGAAGAATGGAATGCATTTATTTGTGATATCTTTGTTCCGGAAGGACATTTGACCAGGACTGTGTTTGAAAGAATCAAGATACCTGAAGAAAAGATAGAACCCAAACTGGTTGAAACAATTTTTTTCCAATGCCTGGAAAATTGTATTGATCAGCTTGGATATCTGCTTTTTAAACCCCAGGGCTCATCAAAATATGCGGCCATCAAAACATATCTTTCTGAATGGGAAGAAGATGAACAGGATGCAGGCCTGTTGTAAGCCTTAAATTTTGCCTTCCAGGATGAGATTTGCCATCATTTCTTTATAATTTATCCCGGCTTTTTTGAACCCCTTTGTTCCATATTTCATATTGCCTTCCAGAACATAGAATTGGTTCTGGTGCTCAATAATATCAATTCCTACATCATCCCAGCTGCATTTTAAAGCTGCCATTTGTGCAAGATCAAGGGCTTTTTGAGGCAAAGGATTGAAGCTGATGGTGCCTCCCTGGGAAATATTTGTTTTAAAATTGTCTTTGGTAGCAATCCGCCAATAGGCAAGCCTGATTTTTTTGCCGATAATAATAACCCGCATATCCCGGTCAATTGGAAAATATTCCTGGATATAAGCAGGGCCTTTGTTTGTTAAATACCGGGAAAGCTCTTCAGTGTTTTGAATCAGGTAAACATCATTGCCTTTGGCCGATCCTCGGCCTTTTTTTGCAATAAAAGGGAAGGTAAAAAAGGAAATGATGGTTTGTTTTTGTTTTTTACCATAAAAAATTTTTGTTTCAGGGTGGGGAATACCAAGCATATTAAAGACTGCCGTCTGTTTTATCTTGTCCATGGCGAATTTATAAGTATGGAAACTGGGAAAGGTTTCTTTCCCCATGGCGTTAAACAGGTCTGCATAAAATGCCGTGGGGTAATAGATTTTTTTTGCGCCCAGGATAAGATTTTTTTCCTGGTTAGAATAATCCTGAAAATTGGGTTTAAACCCCAGGGTTTGAATTGACGGGTATTGTTTTAACCTTGCTCCCAGGGCAACAGGTCTGCTGTTCAAGTTTACGTCCTTTTTTTTCTCAGGTTGGGAGAAGGCAATCATATATATTTAGCTCTTTTATAGTTTTTCCTCGTATCCATTTGGATTATTTTTTTGCCAGTTCCATGTGTCCTTGCACATGTCTGCCAGGGTTTTGTCTGCTTTCCAGCCAAGCTCCTCTTTTGCTTTGGCTGGATCTGCCCAGCAGGCAGCGATATCGCCTGGTCTTCTGTCAACTATTTTATAAGGAATTTTTTTATTGCTTGCCGTTTCAAATTCTTTAATGATTTCAAGCACTGAATAGCCAATACCTGTTCCCAGATTATAAATGACCAGGCCGGGATTGGTGAAGAGTTTTGGCAGGGTTTTAATGTGACCCAATGCCAGATCAACCACATGAATAAAGTCTCTGACTCCGGTTCCGTCCGGGGTATCATAATCATTCCCAAACACACTGACCTGGGGTAACAATCCTATGGCTACCTGTGAAATATAAGGCATAAGATTATTTGGGATACCACAAGGATCTTCTCCGATTTCACCGCTTTTGTGGGCACCCATTGGATTGAAATATCTTAACAAAGCAATGTTCCAGTTCTTGTCAGAATGGTAAAGATCCTGCAGAATTTCTTCTATCATCAGCTTTGTCCGGCCATAGGGATTGGTTGCTGAAAGGGGGAATTCTTCTTTTATGGGAAGGGAGACAGGCTCTCCGTAAACAGTTGCAGAAGAAGAAAAGACTATGTTTTTTACATTAAAGTCATTCATGACGGCAAGAAGATTCAAGGTTCCCGTAATATTGTTATGAAAGTATTTTAGCGGTATCGACACGGACTCTCCCACAGCTTTCAAACCTGCAAAATGGATTACCCCATCTATTTTATGTTCAGAAAATACGGCAGCGATCTGTTTTTTATTCAAAAGATCTGCTTTGTAAAACTCAAGCGATTTTCCGGTAATGTTTTTTATCCGGAATAAAGATTCTTCAGAACTATTGGAAAGATTATCCAGGACAACCACATCATAATTTTCATTTAAAAGCTCAACACAGGTATGGCTTCCAATATATCCGGCACCACCCGTAACAAGAATTTTCATAGATAGTCCTTATATTTTTTGAATATTATAGGTTTTTTTATGGCGGTTTTTAAAAAAAAAGTGTATTTTTCATCTGTTATATAGGGGACAGACAGTTTCATGCCAGGTATTTTACAATGAGCTGATGAATTAAAGCAACATATAAAGGGCAATTTTTAAAGAATATAAGAAAAATAAAACCAGTAGAATTAAAGGAAAATATATACCAAAACATTGACATGCTGGAAGGGTATGATTAGAATCAAATTATTCAGGCTTAGAATAACCCTGAAAAATAAATAAATAAATAAGGAGAGTTTTACAATGATTAATTTGACAGATCCTGCAAAAGTGCAGATAAATGAATATTTCCAGGGTAAAGAACCCACTCCCATTCGCATTTTTCTCAATTCAGGCGGCTGAGGCGGGCCTTCTCTGGCCATGGCTCTGGATGAGCCAAAAGACAATGATGATTCCTTTGATGTTAAAGGCCTGAAATTTGTTGTAGATAAAGATTTCATGCAAAAAGCTGAAAATATTAAAATCGATTTTACCGGGATGGGGTTTCATCTTGATTCCAATATGGACATGGGAGAATCTTCTGCATGCGGAAGTTGTGGCTCCGGCGGTTCCTGTGGGGATTAACAGGTTTATTTTTTTTTAAAAGAAAAGGCGATCATTCATTTTGACCGCCTTTTCTTGATTATGATACTATTTTAACCCTTTATGGGTTATTTGTTTCTTCCCCAGGCGATTGATGCTCTTGCACTATCCTCTATCGATTCATAGCCCTGATGACAAAACTATACCCATTGCAAGCTTTTCCAGGTTAATCCCGTGATTTTATTACAATGAGGCCACCTTTTTTTAGGGAAACAGATGCCACAGTCTCCTTAAAAAAATTGCTTACACCAAGACAAGACCCCATTTCTAAGCTTGCATTAAACAGGGGATATTCAAGCCCTTTAAGCGTGATTCCAGTAACCTTTTCTGTAATGGGGATAATTGACAAAAAATCTTTGGGCCTGCCTTTAAGCTCTATAAAATCCGTTACGATATGAATTTCATTATTCTTATTTATGATTCTGGCAGGTATATCCTGCCTGGCGAGGTTTTTTAACAGAAAAATATTGGCTAATGTATGATCCAGCCTGGTGCCGGTTACGCCTAAAAGGGTGATATCGGTTGCCTTGTTTTCCAAAGCCCAGGATAGGCAAAGTTCCGTATCAGTATTGTTTTTTCGTGAAGAAAAAGTGATCGTTTTTACTTGTTTTTCCTTGAAAAAGATCTGGTCGTCCGGATGGATTGAGTCAAAGTCACCTATCATTACATGGGGTAAAATATTTAATGCTCTTAAATGCCTGGCACCGCCATCGGCACTAATAATCATTTGGGCATTCTTGATCGTGTATAGAATGTCCTTTGTGTATTCAAGGTCACCATTGGCAATTATTACACATTTCATAGACAATTGAGTATCATTAAATCCAGGGAATGAAAACCTAATCTTTTTATCATATCTTGACTATTTGCCCGCTAACTTATATTTTTCCTGGAAATGAAAGGTTTTAATATTATAAACAGATATATTTTCAGGGAACTTCTGTCCCCCTTTGCCATCAGCCTGTTTTTTCTGACATTTGTTTTTTTGATGACACGGATACCAGAAATTACTAATATGGTTGTGAACTATAATGCTGATATTTTATCTATTGCATTTATGGTTGTTTATACACTTCCAAGATTCTTAGAATTCACTATTCCTATGTCTGTAATGATATCCGTCCTTTTGACGTTTATGCGCATGTCAGGTGAAAATGAGATTCTTGCTTTAAAAAACGCAGGTGTTTCACTGTATAAACTCTTACCACCGGTATTGGCCTTCTGTTTTTTAGGAATTTTTTTGACCATGTGGGTGACTGTCTTTGGCGTTTCCTGGGGGAAATTATCTCTGAAACAAAAGACTATTGAGCTTGCAAGATCAAGTATTGATGTAGCCCTGCAGGAAAGGCAATTTAATTCTAAATTGGAAGATGTCATGATTTATGTCTCCAATGTGGACATGAAAACAAAGGCATTAAAAGATATTTTTATTGAAGACAGAAGAACGAAAGGTGTCGTCAATATTTCTATTGCACCTTTAGGAAGATTGATACGGCTTAAAGATGAGCAGGTGTATACCATAAGACTTTATAATGGGGCGATCAATCAGGTGGATGTTGATGAAGGATCTGTAAGTAGCATTCAATTTGAAAGTTATGATATCAATATTGATTTGAACATCATGAATAAAGGGGAAGGGAAAATATCAAAAGATCTGGATGAGGTAAGCCTGGTTTATTTGATAGGGTTAATAAGGTCGGGGATTAAAGATAAAGCCCGGTTGATCAATGCTTTGATGGAATTGCATGAAAAGTTTTCTATTCCTTTTGCCTGCCTTTCCTTAGGTATCCTTGCTTTTCCCTTGGGGGTTCAGGCAGCTTCTTTGAGACGGTCTTCAGGATTTGGTTTTGGAATTTCCTTTTTTCTTCTCTATTATTTTCTTCTGGCTATCGGATGGTCGGCAGGAGAAACAGGAAATTATCCTCCTGTTATCGCTATGTGGCTGCCAAATGTAATCATGGGGGGAGTTGGGGTTTTTTTTCTTGCAAGGAATGCAAAGGAAAAACCGGTCTTGCTTCCTGTGTTTTTCAATAAGGCTGCACAAGTCATAAAAAATTGGTTTATAAGAAAAATATAAAATATGACATGTCTGCATAAATATTGGGTAAAGGAATTTTTTAAATTTTTTTCCGTCATTCAGTTGCTGATTATAGTTCTGTTTGTATTTATTGATTATCTTTCCAGGATGGAGAGATTTTTAAATTCTGATATTTCTCTTATCGGTGCTCTGGGATATGTAGTTCTAAAAGTCCCTTTCATGTTTGTACAATTGACACCGGCAAGTATTTTACTTGCAACAATTATAGTTTTTGGATTGATGAACAGGAACAATGAACTTCTGGCCATCAAGTCCAGTGGTATCAGTGTATATTTTCTTGTTAAGCCAGCTCTCTTTGTGGGGATGCTTCTTGCCATACTCATGTTTTTTTTAGGAGAGACTATTATCCCAGTTACCATGGCAAGGTCTAATTATATAAAATATAGTGTTATAAAAAAAAGTCACAATATTTATTCTGCAAGAAAAGATATATGGATAAAGTCTGAAAACAAATTGATTCACATTAATTTTTATGACCCTGTAAACCATTTCGCTGCCGGTGTAACCATCACATCTTTAGGAAAAAATTTTAGTCTTGAGTCAAGAATTGATGCTGAAAAAGGTTATTTCAAACAGGGAACCTGGATATTTGAAAATATTATAGAACAGACCCATATTGAAAATTCCATGGATTATGATGTAAAATTATATGATAAAAAAAGTATCCCCTTATCGTTTAAACCTGAAGATCTTGTAGAGGTTTTAAAAAAGTCTGAAGAGATGAGTTTTTTTGAATTGAAAAAACTTGTCAAAAAGGTTGAAGAAGAAGGGTATGATGCAACAACCTATAAAGTTGATTTGAATGGAAAGATTGCATTCCCCTTTATTTGTATTATTATGGTTCTGACAGGCGCAGCCACTGGTATGCGATCCTTTGTAAAAGGAAATATCCCGGCGGCGATAGCCATTGGTGTTGTGATCGCATTTATGTATTGGACCATGTATGGATTCTGCTTGTCACTGGGATATGGGACCATTCTGCCACCCGTCATCAGTGCCTGGGCAGCAAATCTGTTTTTTTTGTGTTTTGGAATCCTTTATTTAATCAATGTGGAATAATGGCAAAGAAAAGCAAACCAAATGATTTTTTTGTATAAAACGATAATCAATATTTTATTTATCATTGTCCTTCCGTTTCTGCCATTTATCTATCTTTTTTCAAAAAAAAGAAGAGCAAGCTTAGGCTTGCGACTCGGGTACAGGACCGGTCTAAGACAAAGACAGGCCGGAAAAAAAAGAATCTGGGTACATGCCCTTTCCCTGGGCGAAGTCATATCAGCCCTGCCATTTGTTAAAGCATTAAAAGCGAAAAACAAAGAATTGGATATTGTTTTTACGGCTTCGACAAAGACCGGGTTTGATATGGCAAGGCAATTGTTTTTGAAAGAAAAGGAAAGGCTGGTAGATCAATTGGGATATTTCCCTTTTGATTTGGGGCATTGTGTAAAAAAAATAAGCCGGAAAATAACGCCTGATGCAGTGGTTCTTGTTGAAACAGATTTGTGGCCCAATTTTTTATATGAAATGAAAAAAAACAAAATCCCGGTGATCTTAATTAATGCCAGGCTTTCAAAAAGGTCTTTAAACGGATATCTGTTTTTTAGAAAATTTTCACTCATGCTTTTTTCTTATTTATCACATATTATGGCACAAACCCCTTTGGATAAACAACGATTTCACAGTTTAGGTATAAATAGGACCAAAATATCTGTTGTGGGAAATATCAAGTTTGACCAAGAGCCGGCTAATATAGATGAACCAAAGATGGCAAAATTGAAAGCCAGGTTCGGCATCCAGGACCGAGACCGGGTCTGGATTGCTGGCAGTACACATGAGGGCGAGGAACCTATTATCCTGGATGCCTTTGCATCCTTGAAAAAAAAAATACCAAACTTAAAGTTGATCCTGGCACCAAGGGACCCTAAAAGAAGTGAAAAACTGATCAGACAGATCCCATCTCATCCCTATCATCCAGTTCTGTTTTCACAATTAAAGCCGGGCATGAAAAATCATGACCTTATCTTTATTGATAGGATAGGGCTGCTTGCCACCTCCTATGCGATCTGTGATATTGCATTCATTGGTGGCTCTATGGTGCCCCAGGGCGGGCATAACCCCCTTGAGCCTGCTATGTTCGGCAAACCAGTTCTGTTTGGTCCTCATATGACGGATTTTTTACAGGTCTCAAACCTGTTGGTGAAAGAGAATGGAGCCTGCCGGGTTGAAACTGCATCGGAAATGGCGGTCAAACTGGTAGGGATATTGAAAAGCCCTTCACTGGCAGCACAGATGGGGGAAGCCGGTTACAGGATTTTTGTCAGCAATGCAGGGGCTGTGGACAGGATCATCAACAAGATGGAGGATCTTAACCTTGTCTGAACCATGGTTTTCAAGACTGGAAAAAAAAATCACCCGAATTTCGGATCAGGACTATGATCCTGCTTTTTTTTCCTTTGAACAATTGCTGGTGATGGCATCCTGCCTTTACCAGGCCGGCTCAGGTCTTCGGCGCAAGCTGTACCAGTCTGGTTTGTTAAAACCCAAACGCCTGCCCTGTTTTGTTATCTCCATTGGCAATATCATGGTCGGCGGTGTCGGTAAAACCCCCATGACCATCTACCTGGCTGAACTTTTAACAAAGATGGGAAAACGGCCTGTTGTCATCAGTCGGGGCTATCAAGGCAGCCTTAAGACCGGGGCAGGGATTGTCAGCAACGGTGAGACCATCTTTTTGGATACAGATGTAGCAGGAGATGAACCTTATATGATGGCCAGGAGAAAAACTTTTCCTGTTGTGGTGGGAAAGGACCGTTATACAGCCGGGATGCTGGCCATTGAGCAATTGAACCCGGATGTAATTGTTCTGGATGATGCCTTTCAGCATGTGAAGCTGGAAAGAGACCTGGATATCCTTTTATTTGACCATGACCGTCCCTTGGGAAACAATCGGATGTTGCCGGCGGGAAGACTGCGGGAAGCGCCGGCCATGTCAAAAAATCGTGTCCATGCCATTGCTTTTACCCGTTGCCCCGAAAAAAATAATTCAGGAGAAGATAATTCTGAAAACCAGGTGAAGGATATAATCAGTCAATTTGACGAGATCCCGTTTTTTAAAACCTGTCACACTCCTTTTCTTTTGCAAATGCTGCCCCGGGAAAAAACATCTGACCCTGCCCTGTGTTGTCCAGACACTCTTAAAGACCGCAAAGGACTCCTGTTTTCAGGGATTGCCAATAATAAATCCTTCAAGTATGCTGCAGAGGAGCTTGGGGTAAATGTTGTGGATCATATTGAATTTAAAGACCATTACAGGTATAAGAAGGCTGATATTTTAATGATACAAAAAAGAGCCTGGGAAATCGGAACTGATTTGATCATCACCACGGAAAAGGACTGGGTAAAACTGAGCCGGGATGTTAAATGGAGTGTGGATCTGGCTGTGATCGGTATCAGGATTACTTTTGAAAATGCACAAGAATTTAAAACCTTTATCGGATCAAGGTTAAGTGGTCTCTAATTCAACCAAAACTGATGGTGAAATTAAACAAAAAACTGTCTTGACATTGGGGTCCAATATAAAGAGATCTCAAAATTTATGAGAGAGGATATCTAAATATAAAAATGATTTCATTTATTATCCCGGTATATAATGAAGAGGGGTCTTTAAAAGAGCTCCATGACAAAATCTTTAAAGTTATGAAAGAGGTGGGAAAGCCCTGTGAAATTTTGTTTATTAATGATGGAAGTACAGACCAAAGCCCTGAAGTAATAAGAGAGATTATCTCAACTGATGATAGAGTGAAAACCGTAAATTTAAGAAAAAATTTTGGTAAATCAGTAGCTCTTAATATTGGATTTAAAAGAGCTAATGGTGATCTTATTTTTACAATGGATTCGGATCTGCAAGATGACCCAATAGAGATTCCAAATTTTTTAAAAGCAATAGAAGAGGGCGCAGATCTTGTAACTGGGTGGAAGGTAAATAGACAGGATCCAAAAGAGAAAACAATACCATCCAAGGTTTTTAATACCATCGTTTCTATAATGAGTGGTCTGAAACTCAAAGATTATAATTGCGGTTTTAAGTGTTATAAAAAAAGGGTAACCCAGGAAGTAAGACTTTATGGTGAGTTACATCGGTTTGTGCCATTTCTAGCACACAAAAAGGGTTTTAAGATAAAAGAGATCCCTGTAAAACATCGCGAACGTAAGTTTGGAGTTTCAAAATTTGGCCCTGAAAGATATGCAAGAGGTTTTTTTGATCTTTTAACTGTCATATTTATCACAAATTACCTAAAAAGACCCATGCACTTGTTTGGTTGGGTTGGTTCATTCTTCTTTTTTACAGGTTTTTTAATATTTTCATACCTGTTTTTCGGGCGTTGGATATTTGGAGAATCTGTTGGTACAAGCCCGCTCTTTTCTATCTCTATACTTATGTTAGGTAATGGTATCCAGATATTTATTATAGGTTTAGTAGCAGAGCTTATTGTCCATAATAAAGAGAGGGAGGATCTGGATAGTTATTCTGTCCTGGATGACCTTGAATGAGAATTCTAAAGTTTTTTGGTTCCTCAGTAATTGCCACAGGAGCAGATCTGTTGCTTTACAGTGGTCTGATTTGCTTTTTGACACCTACCATTTCAAATATAATAAGTGCTGGTGTGGGGCTTTTGATAAACTTCACACTTCAGCACAAATTTGTATTTAATCCAAGTAATCCTATATTTAAGTCATTTATTTTATCCCTGATTTTTTCTCTGTGTGGACTCTCTTTTGGAACAAGTCTAATCTACCTGTTTACCAACTATACCTTTTTAAAAGAGATCCCTATAATTGCCAAAATTATTACCATCGGCATTATATTTTTTTATAATTACTTCACCCGAAAATTTGCCTTTGGACATAAAGAGGATAAGGTGGATCGACCATGTTAAACAGGGTTTCAGACTTTGTCTTAAACAGGTTTCCCCTGTTTATTTTTTGTTATTTTGTATTGCAAATTTTAATAAGGGTAATTACAACCAATGGAGTTGAGATTGATGAAAGCGAGCAATTGATGCTATCGCAATACTTTTCACTTGGGTATAATGCTCAACCTCCTTTATACACCTGGGTTCAACGAATATTTTTTAATATCTTTGGTGAAAATATATTTGCAATAAGTTCTCTAAAAAATCTTCTGCTTTTTTCTACCTATATATTTACATATAAAACAGGACTTCTGATTACTAAAAATAAAAAAGTATCGGCATTAAGTGCGTTTTCCCTGTTTTTTCTACCACAAATAGTATGGGAAGCACAGATTGATCAGATCCATACAGTATTACTGACTGCATCAACTGCAGGGCTTTTCTATTTTTATTTCTATACCCTGAAAAAACAGAATTTAACCGGGTTTATCCTAATTGGTTTAGCTTCAGCATGCGGTGTTTTAGCAAAATATAATTTTGTTTTAGTAGCTTTAGCTTTGATGGTGGCAACTCTGTTTGTAGCAGATTATAGAAAAAAGATATTTAATAAAAAATTAATTGTATCAGTAAGTGTAACAACTTTGCTGGTTTTACCTCACCTTTTATGGTTTTTAGCAAACAAAGATCTTGCCACATTAGAAACTATGCAACGCATGAGTTTAGATCAAAATGGAAGTTACTTTACAGATATACTTCATGGAATAGTTGAGCTTATAATCTCCTATATGGTATTTGTTATACCATTCCTAATCTTTTATATTGCATTGTTCAGGAACTCATTTATTCAAAAATTCAACAGACCTTCCAAAGTTTTAGCCAACTATATACTGATAAGCTTTATATCTATTTTTGTCATAATTCTAATTATGCAAGTAACAAACATAAAAGAGCGCTGGCTTCAACCCTATTTGTATATAGCGCCTTTGTTAGCCTTTATGCTCACAGATATAAAATCAATCTCCCAGAAAAAAATAAATATTTTTATATCAACAGGTTTATTTTTCTGTTCTATAGTTATACTAATGATTCCATTAAGAGTTATGCTTGTGGATATGGGTAAAAAACCTCATAGAGCAAACTACCCATTTGAACAACTGTCAGAAGAGATTAAAAGTATTGGATTTGATAAAGGGTTGATTTTAACAGAAGATAAATTTATAGGTGGAAATCTAAAACTATTTTTAAATGATTCAAC
>CAYWGN010000114.1:0-15245 GCA_964457495.1 uncultured Desulfobacula sp. | reverse complement strand
TATTCATGGCCGGAACAATTACTGCAATGATCGGGGTGCTCATAGGGTTACCCTGCCTTAAGCTTGCTGGACCCTACATTGCTTTGGTTACATTTGCATTTCAACTGGCTTTGGAACCGTTTTTGAAAGGTCCCCTTGGCAAAGCCATTGGCTCAGGCGGATCACGAGGCATTATCAGTGTTCCCCCGATTGAGATTTTCGGCATGTCATTCAGTTCCTCGGAGCTGGTACCGTTCTTTTATCTTGCCTTTGTTATGACTCTTATCTGCAGTGCTATCATTGTGGTGATCTTAAAATCCCATTGGGGCACGGCCTTTCTGGCTATAAAAGATTCCGAGGATTTTGCCGCAAGTCTGGGTGTCAGTGCCTTTAAATACAAACTTCTGGTGTTTGGCATTACTTCTTTTATTACTGGTTTGTTTGGTGGTCTTTATGTGCATTATGTCGGTATATTGTCAACTCGAATGCTGAGCATGGAAGTCTTTACGGTTCTTTTGATCATGATTGTAGTGGGCGGAATCGGCCAATATCCCGGTGTTGTACTTGGCGCCGTGGTTACGGTCACCATGAATGAACTTTTAAGACCCATGGGTATTTATCGCCTTCTGATCATGGGCGGTCTGGTGGTTGTGGTTGTATTACTTCTTCCAGATGGGGTTACAGGTTTGATTCGAAAATTCACGACTCCTAAGTTTAGCCGGAAAACGGGAGCCGATTCATTGAGATAGTTGAGTGAATGAATGATTTATCATAGTCGGAAAAGGGATTTTTAGTATAACATCTCTAACTTATAAAAAGGAGGAATTTAAGAAATGAAAAAAATTGGTTTGATGTCGTTGGTTGTTGCAGTCTTCATGGTATTGGGATCATGGGCAATTGCCGCTGATACCATTAAGGTGGGTTGCGCGTTCTCTCTGACCGGAGATTATGCCGGTTCCGGAGATAATTACTTTAAAGGCGTTGAGATGGCAGTAGAAGAGCTCAATGCAGCATGCGGTCTTTTAGGCAAACAGCTTGAGGTTGTTATGTTTGATAATCAGGATTTTGCACCGGAAGTGGTTATGCAGGGTGCTGATTATCTATGCGCCCAAAAGAAGGTTGCAGTTGTGGTTGCGGGCTGGGCCGGCGCCGGAGCGGATGTCAGGGCTTATGGGAAATATGATGCCCCCTTTTTCATTGATGATGGTTCCCAGGCATCCGTGGATGTGTATAAGGAAGATCCAAAAAAATATTATAATGCTTACTTTATGACGGATATTGCAGCAGATCAGGGCGGCTCTGTGTTTAAAGCATTGCAAAAAATACCCTATGATTATCCCAACAAAAAGGTCGTGCTCATCAATACGGATGATGCCTGGGGTGAGGAAATCGGTGCAGTTATGGCCAAAAGGTTTAAAGAAATCGGTTGGGAAGTGGCGCTTCATGAGGTAGTTCCTTATGGTACAAACGAGTGGGGACCCATTTTAACCAAAATAAGAAGGATCAAACCAGCCGTCATCCATTTTGAAATAGCAGCTTCACAGGAACCCATAACTTTTGTCCGACAATTTCTTAAAAAACCGACCAATACCATTATCAGTCTGGGTTGGAGTATTACTCCCCTTGAGGTAGTAGGCACCCTGGGTAAAAAAGCCGATGGTGTTTTGGGTCAGATGCCAGCGGGTGTGCCCACACCTGTAGCACCCAATGCTGAAACACAGGCATGGTTGAACAAGTATGAAAAACGTTACAAACATAGTCTTGGGGTAGGCTCCTTTATCACCTACACAAGTTTTATGGCCTGGGCCGAGGCTGCTAAAGTTTCAGGTGATCCCTATGATTTTAAAGCCGTGAATAAGCATCTTAAGGAAGTTCCCTATAAGGGATTAATGGGTGACATCAACTGGGGTGAAAACAATACCCTGCATGCACAACCAGGCGCTCCCATAGTTCACTACCAGGTACAAAACGGTGAACTGGTAACCCTGTTTGCCGATCCACCACTGACACCTTACAAGGATAGTAAGTTCATTAAACCATTGTGGATTAAATAGTGTTTGAACAATAATCTTAATTGCGAAACTTCGCCTCGGGTCAATTGCTTGAGGCGAAGTTTTTTTTGGAGAAACCATGCCAGGTCCAAGATTATTCTCTGAGAAAAAATGCCAGATATGGGGCTGGTTACTTTTTATTGTATCTGCTCTTTTTTATGGCGCAGCAGCCATCCGGGCCGGTGATCTGCTCGCCATTCTGGGCAGCCTGGCTTTCCTGGTTGCCTGTTTTGTTTTTCTTATTCCCTTTGTTTTTCCGGGTCGATTCCGTTAAAGACGGGAATTTCAAAAGCATGAATCAAACCATAAAAACCGGCCGTCTCGCTATTATCGGCGCTTCCCTTCTGGCACTTTTTTTAGGGGCCATGGATGCCCTTGTCATTTCTGCGGCCATGCCCACCATAATTACTGAACTGGGGGGCCTTCACCTTTATGCATGGGTGTATTCAGCTTATTTCCTTGCACGGGCAGTAGCTTTGCCCGTATTTGGTAAGCTGTGTGACCTGTTTAATACCAAACGCCTGTTTTTATTTTCCATTGGGCTTTTTATTTTGAGCAGTATGGCAGCAGGTGCAGCCCCATCCATGGCATTTCTTATTGCAGCCAGGGTATTCCAGGGAATCGGGGCAGGCGGGATTTTTGCACTGGTCTATATCGTACTTTCTGATATTTCCCTGCCCGGGCAGCGGGCAAAAACCCTGTCCTTTGCAAGTTCCATCTGGGGGATTTCAAGCATTATAGGACCGACCCTGGGAGGCTTTATTGTTACCTATTTCTCATGGAGATGGATTTTTTATATAAATATGCCGCTGGGGGTTCTCTCCTTTGTCGGGATCAGCCTTTATTTAAAGGAATTCAGGGAAAAAAAGAAAACTATTTTTCTGGATATTTCCGGGGTAATCTTTTTGTCAGGATTTGTCCTTGCTCTGTTAACCCTGTTTATTACGGGCGGCAGGGAATTTGAATGGGGCTCCTGGCCGATCATGAGTTTATCTTTTGTAACTCTTATTTTTGGAGCTGGGTTTTACCTGGCTGAAAAGCGGGCAAAAGATCCCATCCTTGATCTTCGTTTTTTCAGGCATAAACGGTTTGCTTATGGTAACCTTGCCAGTTTTTTCAGCAGTTTTTCCATTTTTGCGTTGTTTGCCTATGCACCCTTGTTTCTTCAGGGGGCTCTGGAACAGACCCCTATGCAGGTAGGTTGGGCCATGCTTTCATTGAGCCTTGGCTGGTCTATGGGGTCTTTGGTGCTTGGCAGAATCATGGGCAAGGGTGGTGCAAAAACAGCAGCCCTGGCCGGAGGGTTGCTTATGGTGGCAGGCAGTGCCCTGACCTTTGGATTTACCCTTACAACAACCATGGTACACAGCTTTATCGTATTCCTGGTGATGGGACTTGGTATGGGATTTATCACCCTATCCACGCTGATTGTGGTCCAGGAAAGTTTGTCAAAAAAAGACCTTGGTGTGGCAACTTCATTTCATCAATTTTCCAGGACATTTGGTGGAACCATTGGTGTTGGGATTTGCGGGGGGCTTGCCACTTCAGGACTATTAAACCGCCTGGAAGAGACATCCCATGTATTGAACCCACAACTTTTAGCCCAGCTTCGTGAGAGCATGGAGAATCTGTTTAAACCTGAATTTACAGCTCTGATGACCCAGAGTGCAAGACAGGTTCTTCAGGAAGCTGTCTTAAAAGGCGTCTCTTCCATTTTTCTGATCGTTTTAATATCCTCCATACTGGGTTTTGTATGTTGCCTTCTGCTTCCTGGAGAAAGTGGACAGAAGAATAAACAGACTTTTTGATGATTATTTTAAATTTTCAGGAATGCGGCAAACAGGTATGGGATCCATTTTATGCTTATTGGCAACATGAAATTTTTTATAAATGGCAACAATATTTTTTTGTCGTTCATTCAAAGGTCCTTTTTGGGAAGAATCCAGATACTGCATGGCCCATTCCAATTCTGAATAGGAGGCACCAATCTGGCTTTCATCCGTCCTATTGTCTTCCCACAGGCCATCTGTCGGCTCTGCCATCAGGATTTCTTCTATAATGCCCAGGTCTTTTCCCAGGGCATAGACCTGTGTTTTCGTGAGATCGGCAATGGGGGAAATATCCACGCCGCCATCTCCGTACTTGGTATAAAAACCAACCCCGAAATCTTCAACCTTATTCCCTGTTCCTGCCACCAGCATCTTATGGCTGGAAGCAAAGGCATACAAGGTGAGCATGCGAAGCCTGGAACGCGTGTTAGCCATTGTCATACCGTCTTGAACAGTGTCTGGAAAACTGTCTTTAATTTGATCAAAAACAGGTGAAAGTTCCACGTCAGAGCCGTTTACATTATTAAATTTTTTTTTGAGCCATTCAATATGGGCAAGAGATCTGGATACCTGGTCTTTTACCTGGTGAATTGGCATATTAAGGGCAAGGACAGATTTGCCGGTTTTAGCACAAAGGCATGATGTGACGGCAGAATCTATGCCCCCTGAAACACCAATGACAAAGCCTGATAAACCGGATTTACCAAGATAGGCATCCAGCCATTGGACAATATGGTCAGTTATTTTTTTATTTTCAAGGGTATCATTCCCAGCCATTTTCATTCCCTGTCATTTGTTATGCAGTATATGCTATGCACCAACTCCTAATTCTTTTTTGGCGGTATTTAATATTCGGTCCAGTTCCTGTGTCAGTTTTTCCTCTAAAGGGGGCACCTTATGATGATTCATGATGGCTATTTTTCTTTCTTCAGCACTGTCGATAATGGTCTTGGGATTTTCCTGCCGCTCTAAAAAGGGACGTCTGTCAAAAAGAGAAGCCTTGAAACGGGTTTCTTTGCGCAGGTGACTGAAGGTGTGCGGATCTTCAAGGTATTTGCCACTATGGTCGTCTCGAATAATTACTTCAGCCGCTATTGTCTCATCATTTATGTCGATTCCCTCCAGCAGTTTTTTAACATAGGCAATTATTTCGTTGTCAATTACAGCAAGCTGGGGACATGTGGCCAGGCCGTTTTCCAGGCCTCCCACACCTCCTACTTCATTTATGCCGGCCAGGGCGTTCATTGTCAGGCTTGTGCCCCGTTCAAACATAATCTCGTGGGTCTGGCAATTGTTCCCTATAATCGGGGAGGTAGCTGCCGGCAAATCATAGTGGCGGGCCAGTTGCAGAAGTGCGGATTCAACAAGCATTACTTCCGGGTTAACAAACTGGGTATAGCCTTTAATCATATCCATGGACTGGACAAGGGAATAATACCAGGAGGGAATTTGGGGGCAGAGGGTTTGCAGCACAACCAGACTGCCAAGAGCTTCTGCATTGGTCTGGGTGATGGTGCCAGCCAGGGTATAAGGTGCATTGGCGCCTATGATGGGATTCAATGGAACCCGGACAGGAAGGTTGTAGTCCCCGTACAATAACAGTCTTTCGATTTCATCAAAAGGAAACTTGAGGGGTTCAATCAGGCACACAATTCCACTGCAGAGAGGCCTTTTGCTCAAAGCCTGCCTGTTGCCGGCAACAGCCTCCATCATCTCCAGCTGGTATTTGAGATTTTTTGAATCCGGGGTAAGGGCCCATATATGTTTGCGGCCTTTTTCCAACATTACCTTAAGCGTTTCAATGTCATAGGTCTCAAGCTGAATATCCTGGGGTGTCAAAGTCCCCAGGATATTTATGTTTTCCAGTCCATCCACCAGATGGGCCATGTCACCACAGTCCTTTATGCCGATGGGGCGGGACTCGTTGGTGCTCAGATTATAGAGATTAATGGCTCCACCCACAGTACGGAAGGTCGGCATTTGATCCTGACCGGTTTTGCCCACCGGAAAATCGAATTCAGGTGTTCGCCCGGCACAGGTAAAACTTTTGGGGGCTGTTTTTAAAGCCTGTTCAACCATGTCGCTGGATAGATAAACCCTTTGCCGGGCTTTATCCACCCTGGCACCGGCACCGGCCAGTTTTTCCAGGGCCACAGGGTGGTCAATGCGCAACCCTGTTTTTTCAAGGACATTAAGAGAGGCCTCATGTATTTGGCCAAGCTTTTCATCCGTGAGTATATGGTAGAAATTGTCTATCATGGGTCATCCTTTGTAAATGTAAATTGTAAATGATTTGGTTGATTTTGAGTTATTATACTTCCCTAAAGGCTTTGGCAAGAATTAATTGCAGTTTAATTTTCTTTTTTGTTTTGAAACAGGATTTCCAGGATTTGACCAATGGCAGTATCAGCTGAACTGGCTTTCAGGGTGCAGCCCCCGGCACCGGCATGGCCGCCTCCGCCAAATCTTGTCAGAAGATTGCCGATGTTGACATGACAATTCTGGTTAAAAATATTGCGGCCTATACTGATCAGTACATAATTTTGTTCAGGGCCATGAAATCTGATTTTGATACTGGCATGGCATTCCGGGAAAAGTGAATAGGTTAAAAACCTGTTGCCTTCGGGCACAATGTCTAGACCCCTGAAATCAGTAATTGATATGTTATGAAGTATTTTTGTGTGGTCAATTAAATATTTTTCATAGGCAATATTTTCGTCAATAACCTTTTCACAGCGGCTTTTTATTTCCGGATCTTCAAGAATATGGTCAATGCCTGTCTTCATCAAGAGATCAACTATCTTATTCCAATAGGCAAGATCTTTATAGTTCTGGTTTTTGATGGTCATGGATAAAATAATATAAGGGTAGTTTTCAGGGTGTTGTACCTGATCCCGGGTTAACTCGGCAGCATCTATGATATCCGTATGAAAGACCAGTTCATCATAGCGGTTGTCCAGCTTCCCTTTTTCTTTATAATACTCGTAAATAACCCGGGCAGCTGACGGGGCGATGTCAAAGGCGCCTTGAAAATTACCCTTGGGCTTGTTGGAGATGTGGTGGTCAAACCATAATGTGCAATTGGGCGAATAGGGAAGATTTGCCATGATATCGCCCTTTAAAATATGAGCTTTTCCCGTTTGAATTTCATTGGGCTCAACCCATTTAATATCTGCATCAATTTTTTCAGCCTGATAAAGCAGTACTGCGCATACAATTCCGTCAAAATCCGGCCTGGTTACAATTCTCATATGCCTGAACCTTTTCTAATAAATAAAGTTGCCATTCCCACGTTTTCTTGATAGCCATTGTTGTGTTATTTGATTGATTATTTTACATGATAAACAGAAAAAAAACTATAATATTATCGTTAAGGTACAAATAGAGATGGATGAACATTATTTTTATTCAATTGAACATCAACGGACAACAACCATAAAAATCAAAAGGTCTGTTTTTATCTGCACCCTGGAATATGTGGACTCCATTGAAAAAGCAAAAAACTTTATTTCCCGGATTTCAAAGGAGAATAAAACGGCCACCCATAACTGCTGGGCATATATTGTAGGAGAAAAAGGGGATGTGTTTCATTGTTCTGATGCAGGAGAGCCCTTGGGGACTGCCGGGAAACCCATGCTGAATACAATGCAAAGCCATGGCATGAGCAATATTGCAGCCGTTGTGACCCGGCATTTTGGTGGTGTTAAACTTGGTATCAGAGGGTTGATTGATGCCTATTGTGCATCTGTGGAAAATACCATAGAGCTGAAAAAACTTAAAAAACTTATTCAGGCGGTGAGTATTCTAATTGAAGTCAGCTATGAGTTTAATGATTTCCTGCTTATTCAGATAAAAAATTATTTGACCAGGATTATGGATACAACCTATACAGATAAAATTGTTCATACAATTGAGATTGAGCAAAAAGATTATGCCAAAGTGGACAGACTGCTCTCTGAATACCAATCCCGGGGAAAATTGAAATTCACCATGATACGGCAAAAGCGAGCTTAAAAATTTGTTAAAATTATTTGCCTGCCTTTTCTTGAACCCTTCATACTTTTTTTGGTTATTACGATTTTTCCGGGCAAGGTCAAATTCTTGCTTAAAATTATATTGACAATATAATTTTTTTAAGTATAATTAAATTTTAATTAATTATACTTAAAAATGGTGAGTCCATGAAAACAAAACTTGGTGCACTTCTCAGGCCCATTCGAAATTCAAGGCATTTTACAATTAAAGAAGTTGCTGCAAAGGCAGGTATCAGTTCCAGTTTGTTGTCCCAGATAGAAAGGAATCGGATATCGCCTTCCCTGGATACCTTGTTACATATTTTAGAAGTATATGGGGTGCCTCCAAATAAATTTTTTAAAGACTATGAAACCCATTCCCGGGTTGAGATTGTCAGGAAAGATGATCGAAAGATTTATCATAGAAAAGGCTTTAAATATGAAACCCTTTGCGGCGACAGCCAGGCCAAAGGCAATCATTCTTTTAATGCTTTTTTTTTAGAACTGGCACCTGGCCAGAAAAGAGGGGATACAAAAGAAGGGCATCTTGGCCGCGAGCTGGGAATCGTTGTTAAAGGATCTGCACAATTACTTTATGGTCAGGAGACCTATGAACTTCACAAAGGCGATTCTGTGTCCTTTTTTTCACAAATTCCCCATGTGATTCAAAATTTGTCTGACCAGATATTTTCGGCATACTGGGTAGTTACACCTGCAGAAGGAGAAGATTATTTTGGAGATAAAACATTATAGGATCTGGAGAGAATAATGGGAAAAACCATTGCAGAAAAAATTTTTAAAGCCCATTTAGTGGATGAACCCTTTGGAGATGTCAGTGTGTTAAAACTGGACAGGGTTTTTTGTCATGAAATAACAACTCCCATGGCTATCCAGGATCTGATGGCAAGGGGAAAAGACCGGGTGTTTGATCCGGATAAAATAAAAGCAGTTATTGATCATGTAAGTCCTGCCAAAGACTCTAAGACTGCCCTGCAGGGAAAGATTCTTCGTGAATGGGCCAGACGGCACAATATCAAGGATTTTTTTGATATTGGGCATAACGGTGTGTGTCATGCCCTGTTTCCGGAAAAAGGCTTTGTCAGGCCTGGATTTGTTATTATTATGGGAGACTCACATACCTGTACCCATGGGGCGTTTGGTGCTTTTGCCGCCGGGGTGGGAACAACAGATCTGGAAGTGGGTATCTTAAAAGGGGTCTGCGCCTTTAAAACCCCTCAAACCTATAAGATTGAGATCATTGGAGAACTTGCCGATGGGGTATATGCCAAAGATATTATCCTTAAGGTGATCAAAGACATAAGTGTAAACGGAGCCACCAATATGGTCATTGAATTCACAGGTAATATTGTGGATGAAATGGACATGGATCAGCGGATGACCCTGTCCAATATGGCGGTTGAAGCCGGTGCCACAAGCGGGGTATGCCTTCCTGATATGACAACGGTTGAATACCTTTGGGAGTTTATAAAAAATCAATATAAAACCAGGCAGGATGCATTGGAAGCATTCTCAAAGTTTAAATCAGATGATGATGCCGACTATGCAAAATTAAAAACAATAGATGTCAGTGACCTTGAACCCTTAACTACTTTTGGATATAAGCCGGACAATGTAAAACCTGTGTCCCAGATGAAGGGGACAAAGATCGATCAGGTCTATATTGGTTCTTGCACCAACGGGCGGCTTGAAGATTTGAGAATTGCCGCAAAGGTGCTTGCCGGTCATACCATCAGCCCCCATGTCCGGGGAATTGTATCGCCTGCCACACCCAAAATATTTTCCCAGGCCCTGGAACAAGGGATCATCAAAACCTTTATGGATTCAGGCTTTTGTGTGACAAATCCCACCTGTGGTGCCTGTCTTGGCATGAGCAACGGTGTATTGGCAGAAGGTGAGGTGGCAGCTTCCACAACCAATCGAAATTTTATCGGCCGCATGGGCAAGGGTGGCATGGTTCACCTGATGAGCCCGGCAACAGCAGCTGCCAGTGCCATTAAAGGTGAAATTTCAAATTCCAACCTTTTTTGTGAACAGGGAAAATAATCATGAAAGAATTTAAAGGAAATATTTTATTTCTTGATCGTTCAGATATCAATACCGATGAAGTCATTCCAGCCAAATACCTTACGGAAATTGAGAAAACAGCTTTGAAACCGCATTTATTTGAAGATATAAAATTAGATGGGTTTAATCCTGAAATGGATATTAAAGGAAAAGCCATCATTGTCACCCGGGAAAATTTTGGGTGCGGATCTTCAAGAGAGCATGCGCCCTGGGCCCTTGAAGTAAACGGTATCCATGTTGTGATTGCCCGGAGTTTTGCAAGAATATTCAGGCAGAACATGTTTAATGGCGGTATGCTGGCCATTGAGCTTTCTGAAGAACAGATCAATACCCTTTTTAAGGAATTTGGAAACAGCGATACTCAAATTTCGGTGGATATGGAAGCCCTTGAGATCATGATTCAATCAAAAGATCAGACCCAAAAAATTGACTTTCAAATTTCAGAATTTGACAAAGCCCTAATTAACACCGGCGGATGGGTGGAGTATGCTGATAAGCATTATTAGATAGCGTACTATATCGAACTAACTTCTTCCGCCACTACATTTAAGACGGGTTTTTAAAATTTTCAAGCAGTCATGCCTTTGGGCAACCTGTGAAAGTTCAAAATCTTTTAAAAAATCGCTATTTAGGGAAAATGCCAGTTATGGCATTTTCCCTAAATGATCAGATAAAGTTCTTTGAGAAATGCCCCGTCTCTGTCAATCCTGTCTTGTGTATGAATTTTATCCTGTTAGTAATCTGTTCTTTCTTAAAAAATGATATTGCCACCTCTATATTTTTCTGATAGCCATTGAGTGTTATTTTGTCAGTTGTTTTTGCATTGTAAATGTAAAAACAATAAAATTTATTGTTAGTCCTATAAAAAAACACACAACCGATTTTTGTTCCCCATTGCCAGATGAATACAAGATAGGATAGATATGAAAGAACAGATAGAAAAAGGGAAATAAATGGCAATAAAGAAATCTGAATTATACAGCTCACTATGGGCCAGTTGTGATGAACTCAGAGGCAGTATGGATGCCAGCCAATACAAGGATTATGTATTGGTGATGCTGTTTATGAAATATGTGTCCGACAAAAAAGACCCGCTGATTGAAATCCCCCCAGATGCAAGCTTCTATGACATGGTAAAACATAAAGGCAAACCAGATGTTGGCGACAGAATCAATAAAATAATAGGGGAGTTTGCAAAGGCCAATGGACTGACGGGTGTGGTTACCGTGGCCGATTTTAATGATGATGAAAAACTGGGCAAGGGAAAAGACAAGGTTGATAAACTGACAAACCTGATTTCCATTTTTGAGAAGCCGGAACTGGATTTCAGCGGCAACCGTGCAGAGGGCGATGACCTGCTTGGTGATGCCTATGAATACCTGATGCGACACTTTGCCACGGAAAGCGGAAAAAGCAAAGGTCAATTTTATACACCAGCCGAAGTTTCCCGCATCATGGCAAAAGTGATCAGTATCCACAAATCCAAAACCCAGTCGGAAACCATTTATGACCCGACCTGCGGTTCAGGTTCCCTGTTGTTGAAATCGGCAGATGAAGCACCACACGGCATCACTATCTACGGACAGGAAAACGATAATGCCACACGGGCCCTGGCAGTGATGAACATGTGGCTGCACCGCAATCCTGATGCTGAAATTGTCCAGGGCAATACCCTGGCAGCACCACAGTTTACCAATGATACCACAGGCGAACTCAAACAATTTGATTATGCCGTTGCCAATCCGCCTTTCAGCCATAAGGCGTGGATGAACGGGTTAGATCCTGCCAATGATCTTTATCAACGATTTGAAGGGTATGATGCGGTTCCACCCAGAAAAAATGGAGATTTTGCTTTTCTGCTGCACCTGATTAAATCTTTGAAATCAAAAGGCAAGGCCTGTATTGTTCTGCCTCTGGGCGTTTTGTTCCGGGGCAATGCCGAAGCCACCCTCCGGAAAAAGATCATTCAAAAGGGGTATATCAAAGGCATTATCGGTTTGCCGCCCAACTTGTTTTATGGAACCGGCATTGCCGCAAGTTTGATCGTAATTGATAAAGAAAATGCGGGCCAGCGCAAAGACCTCTTCATGATTGATGCCAGCAGGGGATTTATAAAAGACGGCAACAAAAATCGTTTGCGTGAACAGGACATCCACAAGATGGTGGACACGTTTAACCATCGCATTGAAACCCCAAAGTATTCACGGATTATTTTGTTCTCTGAAATTGCCGATCCCAAAAACGATTACAATCTGAACATCCCCCGCTACATTGACAGCCAGGAACAAGAAGACATACAAGACATTGAAGCCCATCTGCTCGGTGGCATCCCGAGAAGGGATATTGAAGCAATGGAAAAATACTGGGCAGTGTATCCTTCATTAAAAAGTGAGTTATTCAAAGCCATTGATAACCGCCCGGAATATGTTTACCTCAAGATTGAAACTCAGGAAACCAAATCCTTTATTTTTCAACATCCTGAGTTCACTCTTTTTGGAAAACAGATGGATGCAGTGTTCACCCAATGGGCAAGTCAAACCACAGCGTTTACCAAAGTATTGGACAAAGGGTTAACGCCCAAACAGGCCATACACACTATTTCTGAAAACCTGCTGCAACACTATGCTGGCAAACCGCTTACAGATCAATACGCCATGTATCAGCATCTGATGGACTATTGGGCCAAAATCATGCAGGATGATTTTTATGAACTGGCAGCTGATGGCTGGTTGGCCGGTAATGGTGTGATTCGCATGGAAAAGAAAATAAAAAACAGGGGCAAAGAAGCGGTGAAACTGGTGGCAGGGATTGAAGGACTGGAAGGCCTTCTCATACCGCCTGCCCTGATGATTCAAGAATATTTCAGCTCGGAACAAAACGCCATTGATGACCTGCAGGCACGGGCTGAATCCCTGACCACCGGCATGGACGAACTGCGGGAAGAACAGGATGGCGAAGACGGGCTGCTTGTCAATGCCCTGGATGACAAAGGCAGAATCAGCAAAGCCAATCTGGGCAAAGCCATCAGAGAAGCAGGCAAACGAAATACAGACAATGCCGAAGAATACGATATGCTCCAGCAGTATAAAAACCTGATGGAAGATGGAAAAAAAGTGCAGGACAAGATAAAAATAGCCAGAGCAGATCTGGAAAGAAAAGTAATTGCCCAATACCCCAAACTGAGCATTGAAGACATAAAAACCATTGTGGTGGAAAAAAAATGGATGCACAGCTTGGAGCAACTCATCCGACTTGAAATGGACAATATCAGCCACCGCCTGACCCAGCGCATTAAAGAACTGGCTGAACGCTATGAAACACCATTGCCGAAACTTAGCCGTGAAGTGGATGAACTGACCACCAAAGTTGAGAAGCATTTAAAACAGATGGGTTTTGTATGGTAGAAGCAGTGGAAATACAAAAAGGGTTTAAGCAAACTGAAGTTGGGGTTATTCCGGGTGATTGGGATATTAAGAAATTAGACGATTTGTCAGATATGAAAAGCGGTGAAACTATTACTTCAAAAACAATAAGCGAGCTCGATATTTATCCTTGTTATGGTGGAAATGGACTTAGAGGTTACACAGATAGGTTTACCCATAATGGTGATTTTGCCTTGATTGGCCGTCAAGGGGCTCTATGTGGAAATGTTCAATATGTTGAAGGAAAATTTTTTGCCTCAGAGCATGCGGTTGTTGTTACCCCAAACACAAAAACAGATGTGAAATGGCTTTATTATGCATTGGCTGATATGAATTTAAATCAATATTCAGAATCATCAGCACAACCCGGGTTGTCTATAGTGAAAATATTAAAACTATCTATCCCCAGTCCCCCCACCAAAGCCGAACAAACTGCCATAGCCACCGCCTTAAACGATGCCGATGCCCTCATTGCCCAGTTAGAAAAACTCATTGCCAAAAAGCGGGCCATCAAGCAAGGAGCCATGCAGGAATTGCTGAAACCGAAAGAGGGGTGGGTGGTAAAAAAGTTGGGGGAGGTTCTAAAAATCAGACATGGTAAAAGTCAAAAGGAAGTAACCACAGATAATGGAATTTACCCGATTTTAGCATCTGGAGGTGTCATTGGTAGAGCAAAAATTTTTTTGTATGACAAACCATCTGTTTTAATTGGCCGCAAGGGGACTATTGATGAACCACAATACATGGATACCCCTTTTTGGTCTGTAGATACACTTTTCTATACAGAAATAAATCAAGGGTATGATCCAAAATTTATTTTTTATATGTTTAATCTTATAGATTGGTATTCTTATAACGAAGCGTCGGGAGTTCCAAGCCTTAATGCCAAGACTATCGAGTCAATAAAAAAACAATTCCCAAAATTTGAAGAACAAACCCGCATCGCCAAAATCCTCTCTGACATGGATACAGAAATAAATGCCTTGGAAAAGAAATTGAATAAATATAAAATGATCAAGCAGGGCATGATGCAGAATTTATTAACCGGGAGGATCAGGTTGATATGAGTCGGGAAATAAACAATATTCAGCCCATTGCTGCGGACATAAAAAAGCTGATTGAGCAGAGCAGGCAAAATGCAGCATTGGCCGTAAATGCAGAAATTACTTTATTGTATTGGCATATCGGCAAACGAATAAAAACAGAAATTCTGGGGGATGAAAGAGCCGGATATGGGAAAAAACTGATTTCCGGTCTGTCGGAACAATTAACCCAGGCATATGGAAAAGGGTGGAGCAAAAGGCATCTGCACCATTGTATCCGAATGGCGGAGATTTTTCCCAACATTGAAATTGTGCACGCACTGCGTTCACAATTGAGCTGGACACACCTGAGGCTCATTATCTCAATGGAGGATGAGTTAAAACGCGATTTTTATATTGAAATATGCAAGATTGAAAAATGGTCGTCAAGGCAATTGCAGGACCGCATCCAATCCATGCTCTATGAACGTACCGCCATCAGCAGAAAGCCCGAGCAAACCATAAAAAACGATCTTGATCAATTGAAAACCGAACAAAAACTCAGTCCTGAACTGGTATTTCGCGACCCTTATTTTCTTGATTTTTTAGGTCTGGCAGATACCTATTCCGAAAGGGATTTAGAAACATCTATCCTTGCCGAGTTGCAGCATTTTATCATTGAGATGGGTAGTGATTTCGCATTTATGGCCCGTCAAAAACGCATCACAATTGATAACCGGGATTATTACATTGACCTTTTGTTTTATCACCGCAGGTTAAAATGCCTGGTAGCGATTGATCTGAAAATCGGTGAATTTGAAGCCGCATACAAGGGACAGATGGA
>CAYWGN010000113.1:2920-15336 GCA_964457495.1 uncultured Desulfobacula sp. | reverse complement strand
ATTTCAGGATTTTGCAGCAACGCAGTAGATGGGTGAGTTTTCGTTCAAACACTATATAAATTCTATTTAAAGTTGACCTTGATAGAACAGACATTTACGTTTCAAAAGAGAAGATACATTATAATGTTATTGATTCAAAAGATTTTTCGGAGATTAAAATGATGGAAGTAAACTTAAGAGGGAACGTAAGGGTAGATGCCATACTGAAAGTTGATTACCGAAAGGTTTCACAGGAAGATTACAAAAGGTACGAAAGTAAACCTGAGGTTATCTTTAAAAATGCTTTTGGCGAACCCATTGAGGTGCCCGAAATTGAAGGAAAAATTGAAGGGGTTGATTTAGAGTTACTCTACAAACTTATATATCAGGCAAACCTGAAAATAGACAGAATTCTGGATATACTGGAAACCAAAGATACTGAAAGGCATCCATCTGCCGGCAGTGAAAGTGTAAACATCAGTGGTTCCGGAATTAAATTCGCTGCAACCCATCGTTTTTTGATTGGCAATATCATTGCACTCAGGGTTTTTCTTCCTTTAGACTTAGCATCCGGATCATGGATAAATGTGCTTGGAAAAGTAAAGTCGGTCACAAAATCCGATTCAAAAAACATATATAATACTGCAGTCAAATTTATAGATTTATCTGAAGGCGATCGGGAAATAATCATCAGATATGTGTTCAAAAGGCAGAAAGAACTCCTCAGGCTTGGTTCCGAGGTGAAAACCGAGAATGATCGAGTAGTTGATTAGTCTGGTACCGATAGTTACTAAGGATTATCATTTTCGTTTTTAAAGTCTTTTAAAACCTTATGGTTTAAAAATAGATCTGATATTTTATTTGCATTGTTCCCGCATAAATAGTATCACGATTCTTAATGAATTTGAAACAAATATTAAAATTAATGCTGTATCTATTTGGTTTTTTGGTCCTATGCAGCATCTGTTACGCAGATAGCAAGACAAAAAGCGATACAGATATTACCAGGCAAAATGATCAGATCATCAAGGCCGTTCATGCATCCGGCGGCTTGATTTTCATGATTCCCCCTTACTGGGGGCAAGAATCTACAAGGGTTGGGTTTAAACTATTGGCAGAGCATCTTGGAAATGCCCTCAATAATGAAGTGGCCCTGGTTATTTTGAAAGACTATGAATCATTATTAAAAAGGACAATGGCCGATGAAGTAGACATAGGGTTTTATGGTCCCGCCCTTTATGCGAAGACTAAAAAATCCTATCCCCAACTTAGGTACCTTGCCACAAGTATTTGGAAAACGACGGGGAAGGCCACGTATTACTCCTATTTAATAACAAAGAAAGGATCTGGATTGTTGAATCTTGCAAGCCTGAAGGGAAAATCTTTTGCTTTTGGCTCAAAGGATTCTACGGGCGGTTACATGTATCCCAGGGCATGGATGAAAGGCAATAACCTTGATCCAAAAACATATTTCAAGTCTGTTAACTTTCTTGGATCACATGACAATGTCCTTGATGCTATTGCACAAGGGAAGGTTGACGCAGGGGCGGTCTCCCCCGGGCCTTTGGAAAAAAAGACAAAAAAGAATACGGCAATGTGTTTAATCGGATTAGAAAATTTGGGCCTATTCTATCTTCTGTGATGGCAGTGGGCAATAAAATGCCTGATGAAACAATCGAGATACTCACCAAAGGGTTATTGGCACTGCCTAAGTCAGTTATAGATGTTAAAGAACTTGATTACATCGGATTTAAAGTTCTTTCCGACGAAGCTTATGATCAATTCCGGAGAATAATAAATATTACAAAGCTGGATGGGAATAAGTAATATTTTTAATCTGTTTAGAGTCATTACTTTATGGTATATTGCTGAGAAAAGTTGACACAAAGGGGGGGGGGGTCATTTTTAGATTTCGCTCTATTCGAGCAAGGATAATATTTTCATCAAGCCTGTTCCTGTTGATTGTAGGCCCGGCAATCATTGCATACGCCACCATCTATGTTCGCAATTTCGCATTACACAGGACTAAGGATCAAGTTCGATTTATTGCACAGGACTACGCAACACATGCTCAATACGAATTAAATAAGGCAATGGATAGCTTAAACCTCCTGGCCATAATCCTGCGTAAAGTAAAAGATCCTATTGAACCTATGAATATCGAGCGCGAGCAGGTAGATACTTTACTTCAGTCTATTCTTATACAAAATAATAATTTTTTGGATGTATACACCTGCTGGCTTCCCAATGCCTTTGATGGTAAGGACAAATACTACGAGAATGAGCCGGGGCATGACAATACAGGCCGTTTTGCAATCCATTGGTACCGAAACGAATACGGAATAATCGATGTTGAGCCGTGCAGTTATGTTCATAAAAAAGGCCCTAATGATAACCTTCTTGCTCATAAAGTGACAAAACAGCCTTTCATTACAGACCCGCATATTCATAAGATAGGCGGAAAAGATCAAAATATTATTTCATTGGTGACTCCGATTAACGTAAAAGAAAAATATTACGGTATTGTCGGCGTAGATCTTAAAGCTGAAGTATTGCAGCGTTTAATCGAGAAGGAGATCGGGATCAGGGAAAGGATTGCTCGGGTTACAATCCTAAGCCAAAGCCAAAAGATCATCGCCACAACAAATATGCATAATCTGCCAGGTGAGAATGCATCTAAAACTATCGAGTACATGAACCGATATGTTGATGAGATAGCTTATGGCAAAGAATTTAATAGAAAATTTAATGATGAAATTGTGTTTTTTGCCCCTATTAAGACCTTCACCCCCAAGCCTTGGTGGGTCATTGTCTCCATTGCCAGAGTTGAAATCACTGCCGAAGCCAGTGCCCTGTCAACGCAGCTGATATTTGTTGGAGTGGGGTGTATTATTTTATCAATTATATTCTCTTGGCTCCTCTCAAGCAGCCTTGTCAAACCTTTGAGTCTATTGGTAAAAAGCGTCAAGCAAATTGGAGGGGGTGATTATGCCCATGTTGTTAAAAATGTAGGTTCTTCAGACGAAATCAGAGAACTTGCTACAGCATTTAACAATATGTCATTGGATATTAAAAACAGAGAGCTTGAACGTAATAAGAACCAAAAAGCGCTGCGGGGCAACGAAGCATCTCTGGCGAGTATCTTCCGGGCAGCCCCGACGGGCATTGGGGTGGTTTATGACAGGGTTATTCACACGGTTAATGACCGATTGTGTGAGATGACAGGATATTTAAAAGAAGAACTTGTGAATCAAAGTGCAAGGATCCTTTATCCTAGTGACCAAGACTTTGAGTATGTGGGGAAGGAAAAATACAGGCAAATTCAGGATCATGGAACCGGAACCGTGGAGACTAAATTGCAGTGCAAGGATGGTAAAACAATCCATGTGCTGCTGAGTTCAACTCCCATTGATGTTAAAAATTTGTCAGCCGGAGTTACCTTTACAGTACTGGACATAACATTGCGCAAAAAAGCTGAACTTGAATTGCGAGAGAGTGAAACAAAATATCGCTCTATGATGGAATCAATGAAAGACCTGGTCTATATCTGCTCGGCGGATTATCGAGTTGAGTATATGAATCCTGCCATGATCAAAAGGACGGGGAGAAATGCCATAGGAGAATATTGTTTTAAAGCCCTGCATAACTTTGATCAAAAATGCCCATGGTGTAAACAAAAAAAAATGCTGGAAAATGTACATTTTGAAATGAAAAACACCAGCCCAAAGGACAACCGTTCTTACCATGTTTCTATCTCACCTGTTGTTCACGAGAACGGATCTGTTTCAAAAATGATTATTCTTAGAGACACTACTGATTTAAAAAAAATAGAACTCCAACTCCAACAAGCACAGAAAATGGAATCCATCGGCACCCTTGCCGGCGGTATTGCCCATGATTTTAACAATATTCTTTTCCCCATTTTAGGTCATTCGGAGATGCTATTGGAAGATGTCCCTGAAGACAGTCCATTCCGAAATAGCCTGAACCAAATTTTTACCAGTGCCTTGAGAGCCAGTGAACTGGTAAAACAGATACTCACATTTTCCCGTCAAGAGAGCAGTGAATTAAAATTGATGAAAATGCAACCGATTATCAAGGAAGCATTAAAACTTATCCGGTCTACAATCCCCACAACAATTGAAATTAAACAGTATATCAAAACTGACTGCGGTGTGATTAAAGCTGATCCAACTCAAATTCATCAAATTGTAATGAATCTTGCAACCAATGCTTATCATGCCATGGAAGAAACAGGCGGGGAACTGAAAGTAACCCTCAAGCAAATAGAATTAGGTGAGCATGAGGTAATAACGCCTGATATGACACCTGGAGCTTATGCCTGTTTAACCATATCTGATACTGGCATAGGCATGGATAAAGAGTTAATAGAAAAAATCTTTGACCCGTTTTTTACCACCAAAAAACAAGGTAAAGGGACAGGAATGGGTCTTTCAGTGGCACACGGCATTGTTATAAGCATGGGTGGAACTATCCAGGTATATAGTGAACCTGGAAAAGGAACACAATTCAATGTCTATTTTCCATTAGAAAAAATATTTTTAGAAGAACAGATAAACCAAGACCAAAATAAACAAAACATTTTGGGAGGCACTAAACGAATTTTGCTTGTGGATGATGAAACAGGTATCATTACAATGGAAAAACAGATGCTGGAGCGTTTGGGGTATCACGTCACTTCACGTACCAGCAGTCTTGAAGCTCTTGAGGCTTTCCGTGCAAATCCAGACAAATTTGACCTGGTTATCACTGATATGGCAATGCCAAATATGCCTGGAGATAAACTATCCGTGGGATTGACTAAAATACGCCCTGATATTCCCATATTGCTTTGCACAGGGTTCAGCGAAAACATGTCTGAAGAAAAGGTGGCATCTCTGGGCATTAAAGGCTTTTTATTTAAGCCGATTGTGATGAAAAATCTTGCCGGAAAAATACGTGAGGTGCTGGATGGAAATAATGGAGTGCTGGAATAATGGTTATATGGCTTGCATTTTAAACATCCCCAAGGTGTTAGGTGTTGAGTGATCGAGTTGGAAAACAATTTCTTCATTATACTTTGATTAATATTTTTAGACAAAAACATAGCTCCGCCCTGTCGGTTACAATCGCCTGCCGATTAAAATAAATTTTTACCGAACAAATAAGTGTAAGGGCAATATGTATGCCATCAAAACAAAACCGCGATTGGCACACAATTGGCAGAATCAATCGCCATTAAACGTAGGCGACAAAAAAATGACGCTTCCTGTCAAAACAGATAGTTAGCCGCGCTGTGAAAATGTAAGAAAGCTCATGAAATAAAATTGTATCAAATTTTTGGCATGAGTTTTGCTTATATAAATTCTATTTAAAGTTGGTCTTGTTTAAAATTGGCCTTGATAAACAGACATTTACATTTCAAAAGAAAAGAGGAAATACACTATAATGTTATCGATTCAAAAGATTTTGAGGAAATTAAAATGGAGAAAGTAAGCCCGAGAGGGAACGTAAGGGTGGATGACATACTGAAAGTTGATTACCGGAAGGTTTCACAGAAAGATTACAAAAAGTGCGAAAGCAAACCGGAAATTATCTTTAAAAATGCTTTTGGCGAACCCATCAAAATACCAGAAATTGAAGGAAAAATTGAAGGGGTTGATTTAGAGTTACTCTACAAACTTATATATCAGGCAAACCTGAAAATAGACCATATTCTGGATATACTGGAAACCAAAGATACTGAAAGGCAATCATCTGCCGGCAGTGAATGTGTAAACATCAGCGGTTCCGGAATGAAATTCGCTGCAAACCATCATTTTTTGATTGGCAATATCATTGCACTCAGGATTTTTCTTCCTTTAGACTTAGCCTCTGGATCATGGATAAATGTGCTTGGAAAAGTAAGGTCGGTCACAGAATCCGATTCAAAAAACAGATATAATACTGCAGTCAAATTTATAGATTTGTCTGAAGGCGATCGGGAAATAATCATCAGGTATGTGTTCAAAAGGCAGAGAGAACTCCTCAGACTTGGTGCGGACGTGAAAACCGAGAATGATCGAGTAGTTGATTAGTCGGGTACCGACAATAAGGGTTCACTCAAAAATAACGGCTTCACAGGATAAGCCCTTAAATAAACAGGAAGTAAAGGAACTGGCAATTTATCAGGTTCTATTATAAAACGAGATCTTTAACAGTTGCCCAGCTATAAAATGTATGATAAAAGTTAAATTGTTTGAATTTATTAATTTTGTCTTACCCATTTTGCATTGAATTCAAAAAAGTTGAACATCTTGTAGAGATAGAATATGGAGGATGCCTGTGCTTGTATTAACTAGAAAAATGGATGAGAGCATCACCATCGGAAACGATATTACGGTTTCCGTTCTGGAAATTAAGGGTAACAAGGTGAAACTTGGAATCAATGCCCCAAAACAGACATTGATCCACAGGACCGAAATATATACAGCCATTATTGAAGAAAATATCAAGGCGGCTGGTGCTCCCCAGGATCTTACCATGATTTTAGATGGAAAATTATGCTGAACGTAAAAACAACAAGATTTGGAGAAATCGATATCGACGAAAAGAGAGTGATCCGATTTCCAGATGGTCTTTTGGGATTTCCGGAACAGAAAGGTTATGTCCTCCTTGAGCATAAGCCAGGCTCTCCCTTATTCTGGCTACAGTCTATTACCACCCCCTATCTGGCCTTCGTGACAATTAATTCTTTTCCGGAAAAAAAAGACTACCTGAAAGATTTGCAAGGCGTTGAAAAGGGGACTTTTAAAGGTGTGGAAGATGAAAGGGTTATTGTTCTGGCTATTGTGACCATCAAACAAAACAATACAAAAAACCCTATAACCATAAATCTTATGGGACCTCTTGTGATTGATACTGAAACACAGATCGGCAGGCAGGTGATCCTTGAGAAATCAGGTTACAGCCACCAGCATCCATTGATTTTTTCCTGAGCAAGCTTCGTGGAATTTAACCCAATAGAAAACCTGTGTAATCTGCGCCTGCCCCGTAGATCCGGGAGATCGTACCGGAGCAATCATCCAATCAACCAATCAAAATCTTCCATACGCCGCAACAAGCTTTTTCCCATTTCCGATTTTTTTCAATTCTCTACTCGTTTCATCTTGTTTTCTTTCCATCTGCGCAACAAGTTCATCGACTTCGTCTTTTATTTCATTTATCATGCCCAATATATCAAAATCATTGCTTAAGCCCGCCTGTTTCAGCTCATTCATTATATTCTCATGTTCTTCGCCCAACCGTACAAGCATTTCAAAATCATTTTCACCAAGGGCTTTTCCGGCCCTGATAGTGATATCATGAAGACTCTTATACAGTGTTTTATGATTAAACCGCAATATGGAGCCTCCCTTGAATTTGCGCCTTCTCAATGACCGGCTGACAGGCGGATATTTTTTTAGCCGCTTCAGCAAAGCCACCCCTTAGCTCACGAAGGCGTCTTTCCGCTTCTTCAAAACCATCCTTTAGCTCGCAAAGGAGTCTTTCCACTTCATCAAGGACGTCGGTATCATTCTTCACATTGGCAATTGTCAGGAGATCCATCATATAGTGGTATAGATTAGACAAATTTTCTACCAGATCTTCCTCCATTTCCCTGTCCAATGCACAATCAAGCTCCGTCAGAATTGCCATAACCTTTGAGATATTCTCTCCCCTGATCTTTGCGTTTTTCTTTTCAATGCCCAAACGCGCAAACCTCACAAATCTCACAGCTCCATCATAAAGCATCAAGAGAATCCGTTCTTTGTTATTAGTTGTGTGAACTACTGCATTGCTGTAAGCCACATACCCTGTGGGTGTCATAATTTTATTTCCTTTCTTTGAATTCGTTGATCCAATCCCTAATTCTTAATCCCTAACCCCTATCACCTGTTTGATACATAGTTATTCAGATTCTGCATGCCTGTAATCTGCTGGCTTAAAAAATTCCCGGTGTTCTGATATCCGGCAAGGAGTGTTTCCAATGCATTGAACTTAGCCCTGGTGCGTGCTTCCCATGCCAGATTACGCATTTCTATACGTTCAACCTGGTCCTGAATATTGTCTATACTGTTTTGGATCCCATCCGTCCTCGCATCAAGGGTTCCGTCTGTGGAATCAAGCATCACATCCAGTGCTTCCGCCATGCGCACGGCAAAACCCTCAGAGCCCTCTGTGGTCTGGGTAAAAAACTTGACCGCATCGTCAAAATCATCATCAATCGCCCCATTAAGAGCTGAAGAATCGACCTCCAGACGCCCTTCATCGTTCAGCGTAATGCCGAGATCGGTTAACCGGCTGAATGATTCAACACCTGGAACCGTGCCTGTAACCAGGCGGTCAAGACGGGTGCGCATACTGTTTGTGGTGGCATCACCCAGCAGAACCCCAGCGGTTTCTGCATCTTGATTATAGCTTTGAGAGGCGCTGAAAAAGTCAAGCACGTTGTTGTATGCGCTGACAAAAGAGTTGATTTTGGAAACGATCGCTGATGTATTCCTGCTTACTGTTAAAGTGGCCTCGTTGTCAGGATCAGCAGGTGCTGATTCAAGAGTAATGGTTACGCCGCTGACAACATCATCAATCGTGTTGGTATCCCGGTGAATATCTTCAACACCGTCAACAGTGATGATTGAGTCTGCGGCAGGCTGGGCCTGGGTGAGATTTTCAGTGACACCTTCGTCGTATACCAGGCGGGAGAGACCGACCATATCTGTGTTGTTATCGCCGTCACCCGTGTCAGTCACGGTCAGGTTGATCACATTTTCTTCTCCGGTCTCTTCTGTAGTCAATGTAAGAAAATAATTAGTTCCATCAAAGATGACCGTTGCCCGGACCCCGGCATCAGCATCATTTACAGCCTGTGACACATCGTCGATGGTGTCGGTGGCAGACACACCAATATCCACAGCGTCACCGCTTCCTACCTTGAGATGAATTGTTCCCTCACCCACGGGTTCTTCCACGGAAAAAGCTCCGGCTTCCTGGCTTGCAAGTTTGTGCGCCCCGGCTAATTGCTGCACCGTAATACTGTATGAACCGGGCACTGCGTTACCAGCGGCAGATACGGTAAAAAGGTCGGCGTCGCCCGAAGAAGCTGAAAAACTCGTCAGATCGCTTGTTGAATCAAGTCCATCCATGGCGGATTTAAGACTGCTCAGGGTACTCTGCAGGCTGCCATAAGCCGACAATTTCACCTGATAAGCAGCCTCCTGCTGTTGAAGCTTAATAATAGGCTTTTGCTGCAAAGCTAAAAGCTGGTCAATTATACCGTTGGTTTCAAGACCTGATATAAGACCGCCGACTGATATGGACATAATTATTTCCTCCTTGTCCTTGTTTAATACTGTTACTATTATCGGCATTTCATCAAGAAACTTTAGTGTATAGTTTTTTTGGCAAGAGAGTGCGGAATATACCTGAAAACTTTCTGCATCAGCGGCAGATCTATCCAAAGATGAAACTTGCAGGTGAAAACCATCGTACCGGGGTCGATCCTGTTTAAAAAAAATAAAAAACCCCGCTCCTGTTAAGAAGCGGGGCTTTTGGTTTAAAGTTATTATTTACTTCCAGCCTTCAGCCTTCTTCACTATTGAAGCAGACTAAGTGCTGCCTGCGGCAACTGGTTGGCCTGGGCCAGCATGGCAATACCGGCTTGCTGCAGGATCTGGGATTTGGTTAGAGCTGCGGTCTCAGAAGCAAAGTCCGCATCCATGATCCGGGCACGAGCGGCAGATATGTTTTCGGAAATGCTCTGCAGATTGGTGATGGTGGACTCAAAACGGTTCTGGACAGCGCCCATTTGGCCGCGCATCTCGGCAATTTCAGTCAGAGCGGCATCGACACTGGCGATAGCGGTGCTTGAGCCGGTAACTGTTGAGATGTCAATGTTGTCAATACTCACAGTGGTCGTACCAACAGAACTAAAACCTGCATCAGCGAGCCCTGTGCCGGTAGCAACCAACGAGATATCGGCGGCACTGTCAAGGCTAACTATGCCCATGTAGGTACCCTCGGTCAGACCGGCCGCACCGGTAACGGCATCCATTCCCGTCGAGGCGTCGGTGAGCACGATATTGGCGCCGTCATCGGTCGCCTTGCTGATCAGCAGATTGCCGGAGGAGGCATCGATGGTGGCGCCGTAGACACCGTCAGCATCATCCAGCGCGTCCTTGACATCCTGGGCACTAACGGTACCATCGTTGCCATCGACTACGACGTCCTGACTTGTGGTGCCATCTGTCAGCGATAAGGTGTAGGTATTAACGGTTTCGGTAAAACCGGCAACATTTGTGCCAGAACCACCAATGGTGAGAGGTTTCTCGGTGTCATCATTGGCCAGAACAACAGAGCCGTAGTATGCAACAGTTTCAGTACCTGCTTCCCCTTCATTACCCAGAGGAGCAAAACCACCTGCATCGCCACCAGCACCTATGATTTCAGTAATATCCAAGTTGCTGCCATCGGCCTTGGTAAGTGTGAGTGTGGCACCCGTCCCGGTAACTGTTACACCAGCAACAAGCAATGCATCACCCGTTGTAGAACCAGTTTTAAGGGCAATTTCTACATCAGCCAGAACGAGACCCGCAGCCGCTCCGTCGTATATTTCCTCGCCTTCAATGGTCAATGAATAAGTACCATTTGCTGTGGTTTCAAATGCACCTAGGATTACAGAACTATCGGCCGCTGTTGCAGTCAGATTGTCGGTATCTGCATTGATTCGGGCAGCAATAACACTAGCATCCTGGATAGCGGCACCAATTTCCTGGCCATTAATGGTCAGATCGCCATCACCGGTAATGGCGGCAGACACTTCAGCGTTTGTAAAAGTGTGGGACCCAGTGGCACTTACGCTGGCAAAAGCCAGGGACGCAACATTGATAGCTGTGGCGGTGACAATGTCGGTATCGCCCGCGGTGGCAGCCTGAATCGCAGCGGCAATTTCTTTTGCATCACCCAAGGCAACAATGC
The DNA here is from genome assembly GCA_964457495.1 of uncultured Desulfobacula sp. Taxonomy (GTDB): domain Bacteria; phylum Desulfobacterota; class Desulfobacteria; order Desulfobacterales; family Desulfobacteraceae; genus Desulfobacula. The sequence goes on along the minus strand of CAYWGN010000113.1, from coordinate 4,362 downwards.
TCTGTCCGTTGACGGATAGCTCCCCGGAAGACAAAGCGCCGGTAACATTGGAACCTTGGACTGCTGTGCCGTCGGGCGCAGTTATCACCGTACCGTTGGAACTCAGATCTGCCGTCAAGGCACTGGTGATATCAAAGATGATGGTCTGATTACTGCCCGCATTGGCGCCCACCTGGAAGGTAGCCCCGACCATGGAGCCGTCGAGCAGGTTCCTGCCGTTGAACTGGGTGGTTTCAGCAATCCGGTTCAGCTCTTCCTGCAACTGCGTCACCTCCGCCTGCATGGATGTCCTGTCGCTGGCGGTGTTGGTGTCGTTGGACGACTGCACTGACAGTTCGCGTATACGCTGCAGGATGTCGGTACTCACCTGCAGGGCGCCCTCAGCAGTCTGGGTCATGGAAATAGCGTCATTGGCATTTCTGCCCGCCTGGTCCAGGCCGCGAATCTGCGAGGACATCCTGGTTGAGATTGCAAGACCTGCCGCGTCGTCCTTGGCGCTGTTGATGCGAAGGCCGGATGAAAGCCTCTGCAGGGATTTGTTTAACATGCCTTGTGTTGCTCCCAGGTTTCTCTGGGCGTTCAAAGATGCGATGTTAGTGTTAATTGTAAGTGCCATGATTTATTCCTCCTTGAATTTGAATTTGAATTGCGAGTTGCAAGTTACGAGTTGCGAGTTACATGTTTTCAAAGGATTAACTCTTAACTCCTCACTCTTAACTCTTCGCTGTTCTCCCGGCTTCCTTGCCAAAGAGTCTTAACGTTGTTAATTTGTTTTCTATTCCTTACTGCTTACTTCTTACTGCTCATTCCCCTCCTTTCCGGTTCTTAATTTGAATTGTTTCTCTCGTCTAATTAGTTATCGACATGATCGTATGAAACTTTAATTTTTTTGCGGGGAGATAAAAAACAAGTTCCGGCTCATGGCGCTGATATTCAATAGCATAGGGGCAATCGGGTTCATTAAGATTATAATATTCTCTGACCGCCCAATAACAGACAAAGCTTCTTAAGTCCCACGCGCAGGAGTTGTCTGCCCAGTGAAATACAGAGTCAATTTTACAGGGGTGCCTTTTTGCGGCTATAAAAAATATATAAACCTAAATTAAAGTTTCCTTATAAAATGCCGATAGTAATATTAAAGATCAATAGATCGAAAAACCATCAGAGAAAAGGCGATGATTTATCCACCCGATGAAAAGTGTGTAATCGACAATGGAGGGAGGGGTTGTTCAAGAAACAGGACAACAAACTTTTGTAAAGTGAGGAGAGATTAAAATGTTGACAGATAATATAAGTACGATTAAAAGCCAGTACCACAAACCGGATTCTATGGTTGTGTCGCCTGATGCCGCACCCAGGCATAGCAAACCTGAGCTGAAGGCGGAACAACCTGAGCTGAAGGCGGAACAACCTGAGCTGAAGGCGGAACAACCTGAGCTGAA
>CAYWGN010000113.1:0-2820 GCA_964457495.1 uncultured Desulfobacula sp. | reverse complement strand
GGCGGAACAACCTGAAATCAGGATTTCTCAGTCTCTGCTAAACGACGTACAGCATGAGATACAAAAGATGCATAACGTAGGGCTTAACTTTTCCGTGCATGAGTCAACTGGCCGGACTATAGTGAAAGTTATTGATAAGGAGACTGAAAAATTAATCAGGGAGATTCCGTCGGAAGAGTTATTGAACATGGCTGATAAGATGGGTGAGATGATCGGTATTCTTTTTGATAAAAAGGTGTGATAAATTTTCAGAAAATACGATATTTGTGCGAATATGAGTTATTATTGAAACTCCCCTATATTATATTTTATTCAAATAACTCACTATGAGGCCCAATATCAATAAGCTGAACCTCATCTCTATAGCGCCTGTAGATAAGTAATAAATCTGGTTTTAAATGACATTCTTTATATTGCTCAAGATTGTCTTTCAGAAAATGATCCTTATGCTTTTTGTCCAAAGCAATTCCGTTTAAGAGCTTTGAAACTACATCTATATAGATAGCTTCATCATTATCTTTTAGATGAAGTTTCTTGAAAGATTTCTTGAATTTTTTTGTTCTTGCCAGACCAAATTTCATGATTTCAAATCTTCCATCATGTTTTCAATACTATCATATCTAATTAGATCATTAATATCAGCCTCTCCCATAGCTTCTCTCAATCTTTCTGATGGTACTTTTACTGGAAAAGGTAACCCGCCTTCAATTCGTACACGGTTCAGAAAAATATTAATGGCGTCCGTGACTGTTAAATTGTACTCTTTAAAAATAATTTTGGCCGCATTCCAAGCTCTTGGGTCAACCTTAATTGATGTTTGTCTTCTCATGCCCATAACCTCCTCCTTTGGAATTTATTCTTTTGGGAATATACTTCAAAAGAAGTTCATTGTCAAATAGAAAAACAACAGGGTTCTTCCAACTGTTCCGAGGATGCGTTTGTCCTGCATTTTCTGCACCTGGTTCCCGCTTAGACGTTCAGAGGACAGGGGGGGGGGCACTCTATTAGATGGGTATCATCTCAAGACAGGCATTTGCTTCATCAATCTCTCCTTTTGACAGATAGAACTCTCCCAGCACTTTCCAGGCGCCTGGATTCCGGATATTCAGAATCAAGGATTTATCTATCGCCTCAATGGCTTCTTCTTCTCTTCCCAATCTAAGATGAGAAATGCCAAGTATATACCAGGCAAGATAAGAATCCGGGTTAATTACCAGGACTTTTTCATAATACTTGATGGCTTCATCCATGTTTCCCTGGTCCTTTGCTATTATTCCCAGGTTATATAAGGCATCTGTATTAAGAGCATCCTTTTTTAATATACTGAGAAACGCCTTTTTAGCTCCGCGGATATTTCCCTGCTCATATAAGGCTAAAGCAGATGAAATGGAGTCTTGAGTTTCCCTCAATGCAGTTACACCTTGCTCGTTAAGTATTCCCATTGAATATCTACTCCTTCTGAGTAACTCTTTGCATTCCACTTCTCGCCTTTTGAATGCCTTGAACCATGGACCACCTTTATCCATATCAGTAAAGTTCCAAATCAACTTTAACTTTAAAAATAGCAAGTTATGTGCCACACCTTCTATTAAGCGCGTTATTAGATCTTTTGTGTGCTGCTGGCTCAGTTATATAGCTATATTGATGGAATCAGAAGTATTTACCGGGGCAACCCGGACAAATGACGGACATATAAGACCCGGGCAAAAAAGAAAGGCAAATCACGCTTAAAGCGGAAAGAGTTGCCGGGTTATATCCAAAAGTCCTTATCTACATCATATAAAATGCCGCTGGAGTTTAGTAGTTGTAATATTGACAGTCCCGGTCTGAGTGCAAGGGACTATACCAGGATACCAAAGGCAGACAAGAATAGTCAAAATCTTGACGCCGGGGCAGAAAAGAGTCTATATCAATTATTTCAAAAACTATACGGAAAGTTTTAAAAAACCTTCCGCTTGGATTATAAAAATCCTTTTGAAGTTTAGACAATTTGATGCTATTCAAAAGGAACATATTTATGAGAACTGCTATAGATGAAAGATAGAAAGGCATTTGAAATTTTAAACCTTAGACCCGGTGCTTCGCTAACAGAGGCAAGAAAGGTCTACAAAATGATGGTGAAATCCTACCATCCCGACCGTTTTCCTAATGACCCCATTAAAAGAAAAGAGGGGGGAAATAAGCTAAAAGATATCAATCTTGCTTTTGCACAGGCAAAACGGGTTATTGAAGAAAATCAGCAGAAAGTATCCCGGGCACAAGTTGAGTCACAGCCAAAACCGGCAGGATCAGCAAAAAAAGAAACAAAGAATAAGACAGAAGTTTTTAAAGATTTTTGGTTAAATATTTTAAATCAATTTAAGCAGCATCAATTTCGACAATTTATTAAAAAAAATGGATCACAAATCCATGTTCAAAAGGGCCAACAAGAAAAACAAACCAGTGAAAAAAATTTCCGGCAGATCCTTGAAGAAATAGAAAAAAATATTAAAAATAAAAGAGGCGTTAATATAAACCAGGGAAAAAGAGACTTCAAAAAAGTACGTTCAAAAAAAACGCAATTTAAAAATGTGAGCAGACACGGACGTACTGAAGATGAGACCGGAAGGGTCGAGCCTATCAGCAAGATTCGACCCATAAGTAAAATTGGTGGGGAATAGTCAGGATTTACTGTGAAGTTTTATTTCAAATCGGCGAGCATATATGCCCTCGCTATGGAAAATATTGCGCTACTTTTTGCAAGAAAAAATAATGCGGGTCTGATTTATTTAAACACACACTTATCCTTCATCGGTTAATTTAAAATTTTGAATTATCCAG
>CAYWGN010000112.1:0-15412 GCA_964457495.1 uncultured Desulfobacula sp. | reverse complement strand
AGCATAAAAAAGGTTATGGATTATGGAAAAAACGTCAGGGGTTAATAAATATACTTCTTTTTTTTTAAGATTTTTAAGGGTTGTCGTTGTCCTGGCAATTGCCATTGCCCTGGCAAAATTGCTCATCTCTTTAAAAAAGGAACCCGAGAAAAATGAAATCGTTAAAATACCCCCAAGCGTCAAGGTAATGATTGCAACACCTGTTTCAAAAGTCATGAAAGTGGATGCTTTTGGTATAGTAAAACCCAGAAAATTGGTAAAGATTGCCACTGAAGTGCCAGGGAGAATCGATTATACCCACCCCTCATTTATTGAGGGTGGCCAAATTTTTAAGGGCGAACTTCTGGTAAGGATCGATCAAAGGTCCTATAAACTGAACCAACAGACAGGGCAGGTTAGAATCAGGCAGGCAAAAACAGATATTGAAAGCTTAAAACAAGATATTAAAAATTTGAGAAACGATATCAAGCTTTCCAAAGCAAATCTGGACTTTGCCAAAAAAGAATTTAAAAGAGTCAAGGCATTGAGTGAAAATCAATTTGCCTCGAAAAACAGTCTTGATAGATCAGAACAGCAATATCTGCAGGCAAAGATTGCCTTGCAGAATATCAACAACAGGCTCTCATTAACGGACACATTAATGGAACAGAAAAATGCAGCTCTTACCATGGCCCGTGTTGATTTGCAGAAAGCAGACCTTGCACTTCAGAAAACTCAAATTAAAGCAGATTTTAATGGCTGGATTCTGGATAAATTTGTTGAGCAGGGGGAATATGCCAACCCTGGGCAGATTCTGGGATCCATATATCAAAAAGACAGCCTGGATGTGGATGTGAGAATTCCTTTGGAAAAAATGAAATGGATTGAATCCATTTTTGAAAATGGGAACACCCCGGATGCACGAGTGACGGTGGCAAATTTTGACAGCATGGAATCTTATGCATGGAATGCAAAAGTTGCACGAATAAAAGCAAGGATTGATGAAAAAACAAGAACCTTGCCCATGACACTTGAAATAGGCAATTCTGATATAAAAATAAAAAATATTTTTGACTTAAAACCCGGGACTTTTGTTAAGTGCAGTATTATAGGAGAAACATATAAGAATATTTATGTGCTGCCAAGGTACCTGTTAAAGAGCGATAATATCCTTTTTACAGTGAATGACAATCATTTAAAAATGAAAAAGGTGAATGTTTTAAGAAAGTTTGAAGAAGAAGTGTATATTGACTCAGGTCTTCTTCCCGGCGATAAAATTGTTTTTTCTCCCCTTCCAGGTGCCCTTGAGGGAATGGCACTTACGATCAAACAAAATGGGAAATAATACATGAAAGCTTTGGGCAAATGGTCTGTTGAACACAGGGTTTCTGTGAATCTCATCATGGTCTTTCTCATTGTGGCAGGGATGTACACGGTTTTAAACATGAAACGGGAATTGTTTCCAGTGTTTTCCCTTGATATGATTGATATCGGGGTAACATACCCTGGTGCATCTCCAGAGGAAGTTGAAGAAGGGATTTGTATAAAGATCGAAGAAAAGCTCAAAAGCCTTGAAGATGTAAAAACAATGTACTCAACTTCCCTTGAAGGGCACGGATCAGTAACTTTGGAACTTGCCGCCGGGACAGATATTAATGAAAAACTCGATGAAATAAGAACCCAGATAGACCAGATTGATTCATTTCCAGACCAAGCAAAAGACCCTGTTATTACAGATATTAAAAATAATGATCCAGCTATTTATCTGGCTATCTATGGTGATGTTGGCGAAAAGGTGTTGCGGGATACTGCCGAGAAAATAAGGGATGATCTTGTGGAAACAGATAATATTTCCCTTGCAAGCCTCATAGGTGTAAGAAACTATGAAATTTCCGTTGAAGTGTCTGAAGAAAATTTGAGAGGATTTAACCTGTCCTTTGATCAGGTTGCAATGGCTGTAAAAACAGGAAGCCTTGATTTGCCCGGTGGCAAAATCAAGACAAAAGGCGGAGAGTTTCTGGTCCGGGCCAAGGGAAAGCTTTATACAGGCGAAGAATTTGAACAGATTCCATTGCTTACAAAAGAAGATGGGACAACCATTAAACTTGGAGATGTTGCCACCATAATCGATGGATTTGAAGATACAGATATTAAAGCAAGGTTTAATGGAAAACCAGCAGTGCTTATTGTTGTTCGCCGAACAGACAGCCAGGATACCATTGCCATTTCAAAAACTGTTAAAACTTATATTAAAACACATAAGGATTTTCTTCCAAAGGGCATCACCCTGGGTTATTGGTTTGATATGGCGGAAATGGTTCAGGACAGGATTGATCTTTTGCTGAAAAATGGTCTCCAGGGAATATTGTTGGTATTTATTGTCCTGGCCCTGTTTCTTGATCTTGGACTTGCTTTCTGGGTGTCGTCGGGGATCCCTATTTCTTTTATGGGGGCTTTCCTTGTCTTGAATTATTTTGGCGCATCCATCAACATGTTATCTTTGTTCGGATTTATCATGACATTGGGTATTCTTGTGGATGATGCCATTATAGTCGGGGAAAATGTATATACCCATTATAAAATGGGTAAATCAGCCAAAGATGCGGTGATTGACAGCATTGCCCAGATCGGTGCACCCGTTGTGATGGCCGTCACCACAACCATTGTCGCATTCACGCCTTTGATGTATATTACCGGAATTATGGGAAAGTTCATCTTCATCATGCCCCAGGTAGTGATATGCATTCTTGCCTTTTCTCTTGTGGAGGCCTTTCTTATTCTGCCGGCTCACCTTGATCATGCGCTTACTCCGCCAAAAAAAAATAAAGTTTTGATTTACCGGATCTGTTTTTTCTGGTTGGAGTGGTTGAAAAAAGACATTTTAGATGCTCACACATGGATGCGGGACAGAGTAGAAAAAGCCTTAACATTCTTTATTTATTCAATCTATACCCCTGTTTTGAAATATTGTGTACAAAACCGGTATTTCACTCTGGCCATGGGGTTTGGGATATTAATAGTCAGTATCGGAGTCCTGGCAGGGGGACATGTGCCTTTTGTGTTTTTCCCGAAGACGGACAGCAACTGGATTGTTTCAGAGATTATATACCCTTTGGGAACCCCTTTTGAAGCCACAGAAAAGACCATAAAACAAATTGAAAAAGGTGGTTTTGAGCTCAATAATTTTTTCAGGGGCAGGGTGGCCGGGGGAGAAGATTTGATCGTTAATAATTTTTCACAGGTGGGTATTATACCTAGAAGAGACTGGAAACCAGGCGTATATGGCGGTCATTGCGGGGAAGCCTGGATTGAGATCCAATCGGCATCAAAACGACCGGGTATCTCAGCACCTGAAGTAACAGCAAAATGGCGTGAGTTAACAGGAGATATTCTGGGTTCAGAACAGCTCACCTTTTCCATTATCGGAGGCGGACCCGGTGGAAATCCAATAGAAATTCAACTCAAGGGCAAGGATCTTGAGCAGCTTGAACTTGCTGCAGATGAGTTGAAAAGCGAAATTGTTCAATACCCTGGAACTTTTGATATCACGGATAACTTCAGACCGGGTAAAATGGAAAAAAGGATTCAAATTAAACAAGGAGCTGAATCTTTAGGTATTACTATGGCAGATATTGCCACACAGATCCGTCAGGCCTATTACGGGGATGAAGCTTTAAAGATCCAGAGAGGCAAGGATGATATCAAGGTTATGGTACGATACTCTCAAAAAGAGAGGGAATCTGAAGCCAGTATTGATGAGTTAAGGATCAGAACCCGTGATGGAAGGGAAATACCTTTAAATCAAGTGGCTGATATTGAAATGAAGAGGGGGTATTCAACTATTCTGCGGGTGGACCGGAAAAGAATTATTACTGTGATTTCCGATATCAATGAAGACGTTGCCAATGCCCGGGAAATTGTTGAAGACCTGAAAAAGAATTATCTTGATACCCTTGTTAATCGATTTCCAGGGGTGACCTATGATTTGGAAGGCCAGGCCAAAAGGACTGAAGAATCTATTAACAGCCTTAAATTGGGATTTTCTCTTGCAGCAATGGTTATATTTTTGCTGCTGGCCAGCCAGTTTAGATCCTATATCCAGCCTGTAATCATCATGACAGCCATTCCCTTTGGGCTCATCGGTGCGATTATCGGACACTATTTCATGAATCTTGATATCACTATGATCAGTATATTCGGAATTGTTGCCCTGTCTGGAATTGTAGTAAATGATTCTTTGATTTTAATAGATTTTATCAATTCAAAGGTCAGGCAAGGTTCAAGGGTTTTGGATGCCGTGATTGAAGCCGGGCAAAACAGGTTCAGACCGGTTTTACTGACCTCGGTAACAACGGTTGCAGGCCTTTTCCCGCTTCTTCTGGAAACCAGTTTTCAGGCACAGTTTTTGATTCCAATGGCCGTCAGTATCAGCTTTGGCCTGATTGCAGCCACTATTTTAACTCTTATTTTTGTCCCATCCTTGTATATGGTGGTCAATGATATGGTAGGTGTTTTTATTTCCCAGGACGATAAAGATGTTCAGTAAATCACCCGGGTGGTTTTGGCATCAAATAAATGCATTTCATTTAAGTTCATGCCCAGACTAATCTTATCCTTTGCCCTGACAATTCGTCTTCCTTCACATCTGGATAAAACTCTGATTCCCATAATATCCACATGAAGCTGGGTTTCATTTCCCAATGGCTCAACAACCAGAACATTGGCGTTGATTATCCAGTCTTTTGGAAGCTGTGTATTGGTATTTATTGGTGTGATCTCTTCTGCTCGAAGCCCGAATACAACTTTTTGATCATGAAGCAATTGAGTCCCTTCCTTATCTGGAACAGGAATTTTCAGCCCGTCTTCAAATTGGACAAATGTTTTGTTCTTTTCTTTATTGATTTTGCAGTCAACAAGGTTCATGGGCGGGGTGCCGATAAATCCTGCGACAAATGTATTTACTGGAGTTGAAAAAAGTTCAATGGGTGTGCCGACCTGTTCTATGTATCCATCCCTTAGAACAACAATTCGATCGGCCAGGGTCATGGCCTCTACCTGGTCATGGGTAACATAAATCATAGTGGAATCAACCCGCTGGTGCAGCATTTTTATTTCGGCTCTCATCTGGATACGAAGCTTGGCATCCAGGTTTGACAAGGGTTCATCAAAAAGAAAAATAGAAGGTTTCCTGACCATGGCCCGTCCCATGGCCACCCTTTGGCGCTGCCCTCCGGAGAGTTCATGGGGCCTTCTTAACAGCAGGTCTTCAAGACCCAGAATAAGTGCAACTTCTTCAACCCTTTGCTTGATCTCGTCCTTGGGTGTTTTCATCAGCTTTAATCCAAAGGACATATTCTCTAACACGTTCATGTGGGGATAAAGCGCATAGTTTTGAAATACCATTGCAAGACCACGGTCCTTTGGTGTGACATCATTGACTATTTTACCATCAATGGAAATTGTACCCTGGGTTATCACCTCTAGGCCTGCGACCATTCTGAGCAGGGTTGATTTACCGCATCCTGAAGGTCCGACAAGGACAATGAATTCTTTGTCCTTTATATCAAGGTTTAATTCATGAATTATCTCGGTTTTGCCATACTTTTTGATAACATTGTTAAAGTTAAGCTCAGCCATTTAATATCCTGGTTCCTAATATTTTATTAAAAATTTATTATTTTTTTAAGGATCATAAAACTATAAAAATTTTTATTATGCAAACCCTTTTTTTTAAAAAAAAATAACCTTGACTCTTGAGCAATATCCTATTAAATCTCAATGAATGCAAGAAAAATGAAATATTTTGTTTTTATTGCCAAGCTCAATAAATAAAATTTCAAAAAACAACCTTAGGTAAGGAGGAAAACTAAATGAAATTAACAAAATTGTTTGTATTTTTAATGATTATCGTAAGCCTGGTATTCCCGATATCTGTTTTTGCTGAACCCACAACCATTAACTGGTGGCATGCCATGAGAAGCGCCAGGGGTAAAGTGGTTGAAAAAATGATAGGCGACTTTAATGCATCTCAATCAGAGTACAAGGTTGTCGGAACCAACAAGGGAAACTATGATGAAACAATGAATGCGGGAGTTGCAGCTTTCAGAGCTAAAAAACAGCCCCATATCCTCCAGGTTTTTGAAGTGGGAACCCAGACAATGATGCTTTCCGGCGCCATATATCCGGTTTTTGAGCTGATGAAGGATGCCGGAATTGACGTGGACTGGTCCAGATATCTTCAGGCTGTTCTTTCCTATTATATGAATTCTGATGGGAATCTCATGTCCATGCCCTTTAACTCTTCCACACCCATTATGTATTATAATGCGGACATGTTAAAAAAAGCAGGTATTGCGCCTTTATCAAAATCTGATCCCATTACCTGGGATGAACTGGGCGAAATCACTAAAAAACTGGTCAGTGCCGGCATTGCTCCGAATGGCATGGTTACAGCATGGCAGTCCTGGACCCAGATAGAAAATTATTCTGCCATTCACAATATTGCCTTTGCCAGCAAAGCCAACGGGTATGAAGGGCTTGATACCGAACTTCAGATTAACAATCCCCAGGTGGTGAAGCATATCACAAGACTTAAATCATGGGCAGATGACAAAAGGTTTATGTATGGCGGCCAGAAATACGCGGGTCCTAAAGCAGAATTTATGGCTCAGAACGCAGCTTTTTATATTGATTCCATCAGCGGTATTGCAAAATTAAAAAAAGGAGTCAAGGATTTTAAATGGGATGCAGCTCCTCTTCCAGTGGAAGCAGGCACAAAAAAACTCCAGAACAGTATCATTGGCGGCGCATCTCTATGGGTACTCAATGGTCACTCAAAAAAAGAGTATAAGGGGGTTGCAGCCTTCTTGAAATTTTTGTCCAATAATGACATGCAGGAATACTGGCACAAGGAAACAGGATACTTCCCCATTACAATTGATGCCTATGACTCTTTGAAATCAAAGGGATATTATAAAACTGATCCTCTTCAGGAAGTGGGTATCAGTCAGCTTAACCGAGCCATCCCTACTAAAATATCAAGGGGTTTGCGGCTTGGCTACTTTGTTCAGATCAGAAACATTATTAATGAAGAATTGGAACAGGTATGGAATGGGAAAAAATCTCCCCAGGAAGCTTTGGATAATGCAGCTGCAAGAAGTAATATCCAATTGAGAACCTTTGAAAAAACCTATAAATAAGTAGATGCTTAAAGAGCCGGATAAATATCAGGCACTAAATAAATTGATATTTGTCCAGCTCCTTTTTTTGCCCATTATAAAGCCATGATTAAAACATGATAAAACGTTCATTTTTCAAATCAAGATATTTACCCTATCTGCTGATTTTACCCCAGATGGTTGTCACCCTGACTTTTTTCTATTGGCCGGCTATCCAGGGGCTTTTCCAGTCTTTCCTTTTAAGTGATCCCTTTGGACAAAAATCTACGTTTGTATGGTTTTATAATTATAAAGAACTTTTTACAGACCCCCTTTATCTGAAATCGATTTTAACCACTTTTGCTTTCAGCCTTGCTGTTGCCTTTGTATCCTTATCCATGGGACTTTTTATTGCCTCCATGGCAAACAGGGCGCTTAGAGCCAAGGCATTGATCAGAACCATGCTTATCTGGCCCTATGCTGTGGCACCGGCAATCTCGGGGATACTATGGCTTTTTTTGCTACACCCTTCCTATGGCATTGTTGCCCTGGGTATTAAAAAATGGATTGGAGTTGACTGGAACCCGGTTCTTTATGGAAGCGATGCCATGGTAATGATAGTCATGGCCAGTGCCTGGAAGCAAATCAGCTACAATTTTGTGTTTTTCATGGCAGGGATGCAGGCCATTCCCAAGTCCCTGATTGAAGCTGCAGCAATTGATGGTGCAAGCCCTTTCAAAAGATTCTGGTTCATTTCATTTCCCCTTTTATCTCCAACATTCTTCTTTTTAACTGTGATGAATATTATTTATTCTTTTTTTGAAACATTTGGTATTATTCATACAATAACCCAGGGAGGGCCTGGCGGTTCCACAAATATCCTGGTTTACAAAGTATATCAGGATGGATTTGTGGGCTTAAACTTAGGATCTTCAGCTGCTCAGTCCGTGGTTCTCATGTCCCTGATCATTGTTATTACCTTTCTTCAGTTCAGGTTTGTTGAAAAAAAGGTACAATATGGTGGATAAATATTATGGTTGAAAAAACCCCGATACTTGATTTTTTTACCTATGCATTTTTACTGCTGGGGATATTTATTGTTGGATTTCCAATACTTTACAGTCTGATCGCAGCAACCCTGCCTCTGGAAGAAGTAGTTAAGGTGCCCATGCCGCTCATCCCCGGGGACCAGTTTATGGTCAATATGCAAGAAGCATGGTCAAGGGGAGATCTTGGGAATCAGATCTTAAATTCAGTTATTATGGCATCAGGCATCACCGTGGGCAAAATTGCAGTATCCATGATCGGCGCTTTTTCCATTGTTTATTTTGATTACAAATTCAGGGTTGTGGCTTTTGCCTCTGTTTTCTGCACATTAATGCTCCCCGTGGAAGTCAGGATACTTCCCACCTATGAAATGGCTGCAAATGTCCTTAATCCAATCCAGGCTTTGTGCAATGTTCTGCACCTGGATGGAATTTTGTCATGGTTTACGGGTAATGACATAACCATTAATCTTAATTGGAGTCTGCTTGACAGTCATGCCGGACTCATTATGCCCCTGGTGGCATCGGCAACCTGTACTTTTTTGTTCAGGCAGTTTTTCCTGACTGTTCCGGAAGAACTTTGTGAGGCCGCAAAAATGGATGGGGCATCCCCCATGACCTTTTTCAGGAAAATCCTTTTTCCCTTGTCCAAGACAAATATTGCCGCCCTTGTGGTTATTGAATTTGTATATGGATATAATCAATATCTCTGGCCCCTGCTTATCACCACCAATCCTAAAATGACAACCGCTGTCATCGGCCTTCAAAATCTTATACCCCAGGCTGACGATCTGCCTGAGTGGAATATTGCCCTTTGTGCAACCCTCCTTGTCATGCTGCCCCCTGTTCTGGTTGTGCTGTTCATGCAAAGATGGTTTGTGAAAGGCCTGATTGAGAAGGAAAAATAAACTCTGATTGAAAAAGAAAAATAGCATAGTTCAGCCATTTGACGCTATTTTTCCCGGAAAATAAAATTCAGGGAAATAAAATAACGATGAAATCAATAAGCGATTTTCCACGGGGAAAAAGGCCTGCCATCACTTATCTGCTTACAGATATTGATGATACCATAACCAATAAAGGCAAAATACCTGCCTGTGCTTTCCAGGCCATGGAAGACCTTGACAATGCAGGTATAAAAATAATCCCCATCACGGGCCGGCCAGCCGGTTGGTGCGACCATATCGCCAGGATGTGGCCTGTTAAAGCAGTGGTTGGCGAAAATGGAGCCTTTTATTTTGTTTATGATATGCACAAGAAAAAAATGATCCGCAGATATTTTAAAACAGATCAGGAACGGCAACAGGATCAAAAAAAACTTTTGGTCATAAAACAAAAGATCCTAAACTCAATACCAGGGTGTGTGGTCTCAGCAGATCAACCATACAGAGAAGCCGATCTTGCCATTGATTTTGCAGAAGATGTTCCTCACCTTTCCCAATCTGACATTGACAGGATTGTCACCATATTTGAACAATATGGTGCAACTGCAAAGGTCAGCTCAATCCATGTAAATGGCTGGTTTGGAGCCTATGACAAGCTTTCCATGACCAAGGTATTGTTCAGGGAAGTATTTAAAACAGATCTGGATGCAATAAAGGAAACCGTTATTTTTGTCGGAGACTCTCCCAATGATGAGCCCATGTTTGAATATTTTCCCAATGCTGTCGGTGTCGCCAATGTCCTTGCATTCAAAGACAGGCTTTGTTTCAAACCTGCCTGGATAACAAAGGGAAAAGGAGGAATCGGATTTGCACAGCTGGTAAAGATTCTTGTCCCATAATCTGTTTGTCTCCTTAAGCCACTGAAACAGCAGTTTTTTCTGAACAATAATCTAACTTTGTTAGCCGACATTCCTTTAAAGGTTGCAAAGCATCTGTAAAGCACGGCTTAAATAAAGCAAAGATAAAAAGTATATCTGGATAAAAGCGCTTGCCATATTTGTACCAGGATTCATCTTGGTATGAATTTTGCTATTTTAGGTTGTCAGAGTTTAAACAATATTATAATAAAGGTAGTATTCATCGTTACTATCCTATCAACTTTTTTAAGAGGTGATTTATGACTGATGACAACAAGCCCATTACACCGGAAATAGTCGAAGACGAAAATGAAAATAAAGAAGGTCAGCTGGTTCAGCAAAGCCTTAAGCCGGATATTTTATATCTTATCCCCATTACGGGCCGTCCTCATTTGCCGGCACAGGTTCAACCCCTTATGGTGAGCAAGAAAAGATGGGAAGAAACGCTGAAAAAGGCATCCAAAGATTCTAAAGATCTTTTGGGCCTTGCATATGTGGGAGAACTAAAAGGCAAATACGTGTATAAAAAGGATTTTCCCAAGGTTGGCTGTGTTGTCAGGATGTTGAATGTGGTGGATGTACAGGGCAATATTCAGTTTATTGCCCAGGGACTTGAACGATTTAGAATCAAGCGGTTTCTTTCGGACAAACCGCCTTTTGTTGTTCAGACCGAGTATTTTAAAAAAATAGAAGAAAATGAAAATGAACTGAAAGCCTATGCCATTGCAATTATTAATTCCATCAAGCAATTGCTCTCATTGAATCCCTTATATTCCGAAGAAGTCAGGCAATACTTAGGGATGTTCAGCCCGGATCAACCATCACCTTTGACAGATTTTGCCGCAAGCATTACTACTGCTTCAGGCGATGATTTGCAGGAAGTTTTAGAGCTCACCTTGGTTATAGACCGGATGAAAAAAGTGATGATGCTGCTGCAAAAAGAAATAGAAATTGCAAAACTCCAAAGCAAAATACAAAAAGATGTCAATATTCAGGTGGATGATAATAAACGTAAATTTTTTTTAAAGGAACAGCTTAAGGCGATCCAAAAGGAACTTGGGCTGCAGAAAGATGATAAAACTTCGGATGTGGATAAATTTAAAGAAAGGTTTGCAAAACTGAAACCACCTGAACATGTGACAAAACGCTTTGATGAAGAGATCGAAAAATTATCCGTGCTTGAGACAGGATCATCAGAATACGGGGTAACCCGAAATTATCTGGATTGGGTCACATCCTTTCCCTGGGGAATCTATTCCGAGGACAATATTGATATAAAGCGGGCCGAGGATGTCCTTGACCGGGATCATTCAGGGCTTTCCGATGTAAAAGAGAGGATTATAGAATTTTTTGCTGCTGGAATTTATAAAAAAGATATTGCAGGTTCCATTATTCTGTTTGTTGGTCCTCCCGGTGTTGGTAAAACCTCCATTGGTAAATCAATTGCAGAGGCTGTGGGAAGAAAATTCTACAGATTCAGCCTTGGCGGCATGAGGGATGAGGCTGAGATTAAAGGACATCGAAGAACCTATGTGGGGGCCTTGCCCGGAAAACTTGTCCAGGCTTTAAAGGATACGAAAGTTGCCAATCCAGTGATCATGCTGGATGAGGTGGATAAAATCGGAATGTCTTACCAGGGTGACCCTGCATCTGCCCTTCTTGAAGTGCTTGATCCTGAACAGAATTCCGAATTTCTTGATCACTACATGGATCTTCGCATAGATTTGTCAAAAGTCTTATTCATATGCACGGCCAATCAGCTGGATACCATTCCCAGGCCACTTCTGGACAGAATGGACAGGATTAACCTGTCCGGGTATATTACGGAAGAGAAAATGGAAATTGCCAGGAAACACCTGTGGCCAAAGCTTTTAAAACGAAATAATCTGACATCCAAAAAGATCACCATTACAGATCCCACCATCCGCTATCTCATTGATGGGTATGCCAGGGAAGCCGGGGTCAGAAGTCTTGAAAAGCTTTTAAATAAGATTATCAGAAAAAGCATTGTGGTCATATTAAAAGAAAAAAAAGAGAAAATCAGGATCAATATTAAAGCTCTTGATGATTTATTGGGGCCGCCGATTTTTAAACATGAAGAATTGATGTCAGGCATTGGAGTTGTAACGGGGCTTGCCTGGACCCAGCTTGGCGGGGTAACCCTTCCCATTGAGGCGGTAAGGGTTCATGGGAAAACTCCAGGGTTTCAATTGACGGGAAAACTGGGTGAAGTGATGCAGGAGTCTGCAACCATTGCCTATAGCTATGTAAGAGCAAATCTTACCGCATTTAAAATTGATAAAAAATATTTTGATAATGCCTTTATCCATATCCATGTGCCCGAAGGGGCAACTCCAAAGGATGGCCCAAGTGCCGGGGTTACTATAACCACGGCTCTTGTTTCTCTTGCAGCCCGAAGAGCGATAAAACGCCCCCTTGCCATGACAGGAGAGATCACTTTAACAGGGAAGGTACTTCCCGTGGGAGGCATAAAAGAGAAAATTATTGCAGCACGTCGATCTGGTATCCGTGAGATTATCCTGCCCGAAGGGTGCATGCCTGAATTTAAAATGCTTCCAGACCACATTAAAGAGGGCATCACATTTCATTTTGCAAAAAAATATCAAGATGTGTTTAAAATTGTATTTAATGATCTCTAAGGCTGTTATTGTTTTTGGTCAGGCACTATTTACTATATCAATTTTTTTATTCTTGCCCAGGCATCGCTGGGAAGCTGGGCACCCATGACCTGGCAGACTTCATAGCCGCAGGCGGAAGCGATGTGTCCGCTTTTTTCAATGGGAAATCCATGGGCAATTCCAAAAAGAAATCCAGCTGCCCAGAGATCTCCTGCTCCGGTTGTATCTACTGGGACGTTTCCTGATTGGGCAAAAATTCTTGTGATAGTTTTGTTGTGTGATACATAACTGCCTCTTTTTCCAAGTTTCAGGACAGCATATGTGACATGTTGAGACAGTGCTTTAATTGATTTTTGTTCATCCTCGTACCCCGTATATGCTTTTGCTTCATCTTCATTGGCAATGAGGATATCAACATAATTTTTTATGATATCTTCAAGAATATCCTTGGAGGCATTGACCACTTCAAAACTTGCAAGATCCAGGGCAATAAGAGAGCCGGAAGTTTTGGCAGCTTTTATTGCAGCCATCATTAAATCCCTGTTAAATAAAAGATATCCCTCAATCATGGAAATGGCTGTGTCTTTAAACATGTCAGGAAAGATTAATTTGGGATCAAGTTCTGTGGATGCACCAAGGAAAGTAAACATGGAGCGCTGGGCATCCGGGGTAATGACAGATAATACTTTGCCCGTGGGAGAGTCTGAGATTGAAACAATAGGCTCAACATTGCATTTAACTATCTGTTTTTCAAATGCCTGCCCATACCCATCATTGCCCCTTCTGCCGATAAATCTGGCATTTCCGCCAAGGTTTCCGACACCAACAATGGTATTGCATGCAGCTCCGCCTGGAACAACAACAGGTGTTTGATTTGTCCGGGCTAATATTAGTTCAATATCCTTGTCTTCCACAAGGGTCATCCCGCCTTTTTCTTTTCCAAGGTTTGTTAAGAATTGATCAGATTCATTGATTAAAATATCAACAAGTGCAGAACCGATCCCTGTAATTCTTGTTACTTTATTTTCTGTCATGTTTTCTCCAGGAATATATAGTTGTCTTACATGATTCACCATTCACCATTTGCTGGCAGTTAATCAAAGAATCAAAATTATGATATAATTGTCAAGTTATTTATGATTTTTCTAAAAAAATTAAAAAAATATGGCCCAGGATTGGGCTGGTATCATTGACAAAGAGAAAATAAAAACTTATTAATTATACCCTTGGCATAAAATTTTTTATTAATAAAAATAGTTATCTTGAGATAAAAGGAGTTTGAAATGTCAGAAAAACAATCTTATATGTTTACATCTGAGTCTGTAACAGAAGGGCATCCTGATAAAGTGGCAGACGCCATATCCGACGGTATTCTTGATGCCATCATGGCCCAGGATAAAAAATGCAGGGTTGCCTGTGAAACATTGGTGACCACAGGTCTTGCAATGGTTGCAGGAGAAATTACCACGGATTGCTATGTGGATATTCCCCATGTGGTCAGAAATACCATAAAAGATATTGGATATAACTCCTCAAACATGGGATTTGACTGGCAGACATGTTCGGTTGTTACGAGTATAGATCAGCAATCAGCTGATATAGCCCAGGGGGTTGATGAAGGCGAAGGACTTTACAAAGAACAGGGGGCTGGTGACCAGGGAATCATGTTCGGGTTTGCCACCAACGAAACCCCGGAGCTTATGCCAATGCCCATTGTTTATGCCCATAAACTGACCAAAAGGCTGGCCCAGGTCAGAAAAAACGGTGCCCTTGATTTTTTAAGACCCGATGGAAAATCCCAGGTAACCATTGAATATATGAACGGCGGTCAGCCCAAAAGGGTAGATACTATTGTAGTTTCTTCTCAGCATTCTCCGGATGTGTCCTATGATGATTTAAAGGCTGCTATAATAAAAGAAGTCATTCAAAAAGTGATTCCCGAAGATATGATAGACGGGGACACAAGATTTTTTATTAACCCCACAGGGCGATTTGTTGTGGGCGGTCCCATGGGAGACTGCGGTGTTACAGGACGAAAAATTATTGTAGATACCTATGGTGGCCAGGGCAGCCATGGTGGTGGCTGCTTTTCTGGAAAAGATCCCTCAAAAGTAGACAGGAGCGCGTCCTACATGGGAAGATATGTGGCAAAGAACATTGTTGCATCAGGAATCGCAGATAAATGCGAGGTTCAGGTGGCCTATGCAATAGGTGTTGCCCAGCCAGTTTCCCTTCTTGTCAATTTTATGGGAACGGGAAAAATATCCGAATTCAAAGCAATTGAAATTGTTAAATCAGTATTTGATTTAAGGCCTGCTGCAATCATAAGTACACTTGATCTTCTTAGACCCATTTACAGGAAAACATCATCCTATGGCCATTTTGGAAGAAAAGATCCTGATTTTTACTGGGAAAGAACTGACAAGGCAGAACAAATAAAGGATCTGGCCGGAATATAATTTATTTTTGTAATGGTTATAGTTTACAAGGGTCGCTTGAACTTGAAATTTTAAGTTTAAGCGACTTTTTTTATTGACATCAAAAAGGAATACTTGTATTTTGCATAGAAAACAACATATCAACATGTTTTGATATATTTACTTTAAAGAAATAATAGGAGTATAAAAATGTTACAACCAAGTAAAGATTCTTCTTACATAGATCTTGACCTTAGCCTGAAATACAGGATTAAAGATATTGCCCTTGCAGAAGAGGGAGTAAAAGACATGCAGCTTTCAGAAAAAGAGATGCCGGGACTGATGGCAATCAGGAAAAAATATGGTTCTCAAA
>CAYWGN010000111.1:0-15423 GCA_964457495.1 uncultured Desulfobacula sp. | reverse complement strand
AGATATAAATTTTTTCCTTTTGAATTTGGTTTTTTAATGGTAATGATTTTAAAAACCAAACTCAAACTGAATGGATGCAAATGATGAACACCACAAGCTTAAAGAAAAAAAATCTTATTTCGCAATGGGCTTTTGATACCCGCCCTATTCTTGGACGGCTGCATTTATGGCTTGAAGATGTAAACATTGAGTGGATTAAAGGCCAGGCCGTTGATGAATTGAACGATTCAATCTCTTTTGTTGACAACAGGACGGAAAGGATGCTGGCAATGACATCAGCCGTTACCGCGCTTGGGACAAAATTGTTCGGTCGTTTTGGCGAAGGCGCTGGCCTGGAAAAAATAGAACTCAACCTGGTAAAAAAGGACGCAGATGCCATCTCAGCCTATGCCATGAGTGAAAGTCTCTGGTACCTGTCACGGACATTACCTGAAAACCATGCTATTATGGTCTGTCTGGGTGAGGGACTCATGCCCAAAGCCGGAGAGAATGCCGAAATGGGCGCAAACCCTCTTTTAGGATTTGGAAGGGTTTATGCAAGACCTGAAGTGGCCAAGTTTCTGGAAAAATGCGTTTTGAAACTGATTAATAATAAAACCTATACATGGGAAGACTTCAGGCACGCGATTGCTCTCAAGGACATCACTGTCTGGGGTGCAGCCATTGATACCCTTGAAAATACTTCCCGGTTTTCCAAAGGGGAGAAGACAGGCCCTTTAACTGTTTTGCATCTGTTTGATCAACCTTTGGCCATTACTGATCAGTATGAAGGCTATATCGGAACCCTTGTTTTACCAAAAGCTGTAGTTGAAAAAGCGGCTGATGACTCTCTGCTGGTCAATTATTTTACTCCCAGAGGAAAAGTGGTTGAAGCCATAAAAATGACCTATCCAGGAATTCAATCCAATCATATCCATGTATGGACACTCCAGGGGAATAACAGGGAACCCAGAATCGGAAAATTATGGGAAGACTGGCAGGAAAAGGGCGTTCATCTTGTGGATGAAAACTGGACCCTGCCCACAGGCTTTCATCCCTTCACAGATTCCGGGACCTATGCGCCAACCTTTTTGGTGAAGACCTGGGAAGATGAAAACAATGATATCCATCTTTTCATTGTTGACGGATATGCTGCATCTGCTGAAGCCATCCAGGCGGCAAGCCTTTGCTCTATTCTTGATATTGATGTCTCTCTTGCCGTATTGTCATCGAAATTTATCTTAAGATTTGATAAAGATGCCGCCAGCATGAAACTTGATCCGGATGCAGAGGACTTTGCCCTGCGCCTTAAAAATGAAATCTTTAATGAAGATATTGATGATGCCATGGTTGAAATCTACCGGGAAAGCATCCTCCAGGCCCGGAATGCAGGAATCCCTTTAAAGAAAAGAACCCTTTCGGCAGATGACCTGATTGCTGAAAAAAAATGGCGCGCACTTGCCACATCCGGATATATGCTCCCTGATCCCTATTCAGGATTTCCCGGCGTCAGCCAAATTTCAGATGATACGTATTCCGTCACTGTTCGAATGACCACGGAAAAGGCAGATAAAAAAATAACCTTTGCCCTTAAACTCCTTGAAACCTTTGGTGAAAGCAAGCTTGTTTTCAGCCCGCTTCTGAACCGGTTTTTAAAGGGAGAGGATTTTAAGGTTCGGGCCGTTAAGATTTCAGATTCAGGCAGGATTAGAAACGAGCTTCAAACCCTTTGCACAGACGCTCTGGAATATTTTGGCGACACGGTTGTTTTAAAATTTAGTAAAATACCCAGAGCCACCTTTTCCGGAGATGATCAGAAAACACTTAAAAATATCCTGATGTGGTATAAAAAACATTATCCCATCTGGTTTGAATGGCTTGAACTCAGTGAATAACGGCGGAGCTCACCATATTCAGCCCTGCCCCATTGTTATTTTTAATAAAACTAATAGTAGACCCTTCCTTAAATTCTCCTTTTAGGATCGCCATGGACAGGGGATTTTCAATCTCCTGCTGGATGACCCGTTTTAAGGGACGAGCGCCAAAGGTGGGGTCATATCCCTTTTGTGCCAGGTGTTCCATTGCATAGTCATCCAGATGGATCGTCAGATTGCGGGATTTCAGCCGCTGATTAAGCTTTTCGATCTGGATTTCGGCAATCTGTTTTATATTCTCCATCGTTAAAGCATGAAAAATAATAATTTCATCAATCCTATTTAAAAATTCCGGCCTGAAAACCTGTTTTAATGCATGAGCTATTTCCTGCTGAACATTATCATCATCAAGACCACTGACTCCTGACTCCTGTAGGAATCTTGACCCTACATTGGATGTCATGATAATGATGGTATTTCTAAAATTCACTGTCCTTCCGTGTCCATCTGTCATCCTGCCATCATCCAGAACCTGGAGAAGAACATTGAAGACATCTGGATGGGCTTTTTCAATCTCGTCAAACAGGATTACCGAATAAGGACGTCTTCTGACAGCCTCTGTTAAAAAACCGCCTTCATCATACCCCACATATCCCGGGGGTGCCCCGATTAGCCTGGCCACAGAATGTTTTTCCATATATTCGGACATATCCACCCGGATCATGGCTTGATCACTGTCAAAAATGAATTGGGCAAGAGATTTTGCAAGTTCGGTCTTTCCAACTCCTGTGGGGCCCATGAAAATAAAGGTGCCGATGGGACGGTCTTCGGGCTGAAGCCCTGATCTGGCACGTCTTACTGCATTGGATACAGCATCAATGGCTTTTTGCTGGCCAATGACCCTTTTTTTAATTGCATCTTCCATATGGACCAGTTTTTCCTGCTCCCCCTGGAGCATTTTAGACACTGGAATCCCTGTCCAGGTGGAGACTACTTCTGCTATATCCGACTCTTCCACATCTTCTTTGAGCATTCTTTTGTCCTGCTGAAAATCGTTGAGAACCTGTTTTTTGGTTTCAAGGTCTCTTTGCAATTGTGCGATGGTGCCGTATCTGATCTTGGCAACCGTTTCCAGGTCTCCATTACGTTCTGCTACGTGGGCCTGGGTCTGAAACTTGTCAATATTCTCCCGGATGCCGCTGATCTCCTGAATGAGCTTTTTTTCACTGTCCCAGTGAAGTTTTAAAGGAGCAACTTCCTTTTTCATGACCGCGATATCCTTCTCGAGTTTTTCAAGCCGCTCTCTGGACGTCTTGTCCTTTTCCTTGAGCAGTGCCTGCCGTTCAATCTGGGCCTGGGTAATTTTTCTCATAATTTCATCAATGGCCCTTGGCATGGAATCAATCTCAATCCTCAGGCGGGAAGCACATTCGTCAATCAGATCAACTGCTTTGTCCGGCAAAAACCGGTCTGCAATATACCGGTCGGACAGGGTAGCCGCAGCCACCAGAGCAGAGTCCTTTATCCGAATCCCATGGTGAACCTCATATTTCTCTTTTAATCCCCTTAAAATGGAGATGGTATCTTCCACTGTGGGCTCTTTTGCAAAAACCGGCTGAAAACGCCTTTCAAGGGCAGCGTCTTTTTCAATATATTTTCGATATTCATTCAGCGTGGTAGCTCCGACACATCTTAAGGTTCCACGGGCTAAGGCAGGTTTCAGCATGTTGGAGGCATCCACTGACCCTTCTGCTGCCCCTGCTCCGACGACGGTATGCAGCTCATCTATAAACAGCACCACTTCACCTTGAGCTGCTTCCACTTCTTTTAATACTGCCTTGAGCCGTTCTTCAAACTCACCGCGGAACTTGGCCCCGGCAACCAGGGCACCCATATCAAGAGCAATCACCCGCCTGTTTTTCAAAGAGTCTGATACATCCCCTTCAACAATCCTCTGGGCCAGTCCTTCCACAATAGCTGTTTTACCAACGCCTGGCTCTCCAATCAGTACTGGATTATTTTTCCGCCGTCTTGACAGAACCTGAACAATCCTCCGGATTTCCTCATCCCGGCCGATGACCGGATCAAGCTTTCCATCCCGGGCAAGCTTTGTCAAATCCCTCCCGAATTTTTCAAGGGCCTGGTATTTTTCTTCAGGGTTCTGGTCTGTCACACTCTGGTTCCCCCGAATATCCTTCAACACCATCAAAATTGCTTCCCGGGTGACACCGTTTTGTTTCAAAATATTAAAAACATCGCCTTTCATCGTGGCAAGGCAAAGAAAAATATGTTCCAGGCTTACGTACTGATCCTTCATCTTCTCAGCTTCTGAAAATGATAGATCCAATACCATTTTACTGTCCCGGGAGAGATAAATACTGGCAGAACCAGACGCCGTTACAAGTTTTTCAACACTGGCCTGGTTATCTTTTTTCAGGGCATCAACCTGGACACCGATCTTTTTTAATATGGACAGGATTATTCCCTGGTCATCTTCTATCATGGCCTTTAAAAAGTGGACGGGCTCAATGGCCTGGTTGCCATATTTTTCAGCCATATCGTGGGCAGATTGCAAGATTTCCTGTGATTTAACCGTTAATTTATCAAGTTTCATAAGACACCTTTCATTATTATTTATTATTTATTGCATAAAGTAATGCAGTAAATAACAACGTCAAGAAGTCGCCTTTTAATTATTTTTATCCTGCTTTATCCTCATATATGCAAGGTTTTCTCATTGACAGCTCCCACTATGTGGTATATTTTTATAAAAAGTTAATATAATGGATATTCCTTTACTTTAATTTTAAAAAAAGAGGACTAATGGAAAGCAAAAAATTTAAAGATATCAGAGCTAGGCTCAACAAGACCCAAAAAGAGATAGCACAGCTTCTTGGAGTCTCTACCAAAGCAATTCACAGCTATGAACAAGGCTGGCGCAAAATACCCCATCATGTTGAGCGGCAATTACTTTTCCTGCTTTCCAGGACTATTCTGAACATTGATACACCTTTGGAAAAGTGTTGGGATATCCAGAATTGTCCAGATAAAAAACTTAAAAAATGCCCGGCCTGGGAATTTAACACAGGTGATTTATGCTGGTTTATTAATGGAACAAAATGCAGTGGAGAAGCCCACGATTCATGGGAAGACAAAATGGAAGAATGCAGAGCCTGCAAAGTGTTTAACCGTTTTTTTGAAGCCGAAAAAGGAATTTAAAACCAATGGATGATTTTATTATAAACGATGCCTGCCGTAAGGAAAGAGACAATGCTTCCGAGTATCGCAAAGAATTACCACATGCCATCAATACCATTCTTGCATCCATGGATGATGAGAGGTGCTTTGCCCATATCGGGGATGAGCCCATTCATTTTTCAACAAGCGTAAAAGAAATGATTGATAAATTCAGGGAGATTCTTTTCCCTGGCTACTTTTCAGGTGAAAAAATTGACGGGGCAAATCTTGTCTACAATTTAGGACAGGGCATATCCCAGCTTTATGATATTCTTTCAGAACAAATTATTCACGTACTGAGACATGACTGCCTGCGTTATGGTCAGGCATGTTCTGAATGTGAAAAAAGTGGCAATAAGGCTGCGCTAAAGGTTATCCAGGCGATTCCCAACCTTCGCGTATCCCTGGCTGAAGATGTAAAAGGTGCCTATGATGGAGACCCTGCTGCAAAAAGTCATGACGAAGTCATTTTTTCTTATCCTGGATTATTCGCCATCACTGTTTACAGAATTGCCAACATTCTATTCAACTTAGGTGTTCCCCAGCTGCCGAGAATAATGACTGAACATGCCCATAGCCTTACCGGGATTGATATTCATCCTGGTGCAAAAATAGGAGAACGATTTGTCATTGATCATGGAACAGGTATTGTTGTGGGCGAAACCAGTGTGGTGGGCAATAATGTCAGAGTGTATCAGAATGTTACAATTGGCGCTTTGTCTCTTCCCCCAGATGCTGGAGAAAAACTCCGGGGAGCGAAAAGACATCCCACCATTGAGGATGATGTCATTATCTATTCCGGGGCCACCATCCTGGGAGGCGAAACCATTATTGGCGCACGGTCTGTTGTGGGAGGAAATGTCTGGCTTACCCATTCCGTCCCACCTGACACAAAAGTATTTATGGAGTCTCCCAGCCTAATTTACAAACACCAGAAAACTTAAAAAGGAGCTGAGCCATGAATACCAAATCTGACATTACAAAAACCTGCGGTGAAACCCCTTTGGTTTATCTAAAAACCGCCAGCACAGAAACAGGCGCAACTATATATGGCAAACTTGAGTTTTTCAATCCTGCCTCCAGTGTAAAAGACAGAATTGGCCGGGCAATGATTGAAAATGCCTTGAAAACAGGAAAAATTAATTTAGAATCCACAATTGTCGAACCCACCAGCGGCAATACGGGTATTGCCCTTGCCTTTGTAGCCCGGGTAAAAGGGTTGAAACTGATTTTAACCATGCCGGAAACCATGAGTGTTGAAAGACGGCAGCTGTTGAAACATCTGGGGGCCACTATTGTTCTGACCAAAGGGTCTAAAGGCATGAAAGGCGCTATTGAGGAAGCAAAAAAAATTGTTAAAGAAATGTCCAATGCCTTTATGCCCGACCAATTTTCCAATCCTGCCAACCCTGAAATCCATCGAAAAACCACTGCACTGGAAATCTGGAATGATACTGAAGGGAAAATTGATATCTTTATAGCTGGAGTGGGTACGGGAGGCACCATTACAGGGGTATCAGAAGTATTGAAAGAAAAAAAGCCTGAAATAAAATCCGTGGCCGTGGAACCTGCTGACTCACCCGTCATCTCCGGCGGTAATCCAGGTCCCCACAAAATTCAGGGTATTGGTGCTGGTTTTATCCCTGAAAATCTGAATGTAGATATCCTTGATGAAGTCATTCCCGTTGAAAACAACGAGGCCATTCAGGGAGCAAGAGATCTTGCCATACAAGAAGGCATCCTTTGTGGTATTTCATCGGGTGCGGCCTTTCATGCGACAAAGACTATTGCCATGCGCCCTGAGAACAAAGGGAAAACCATTGTGTTTATCATCCCGGACACAGGAGAAAGATATCTGAGTACGGATCTGTTTAAAGCTTCCTGATTCTTAGGTCTAAGGGATTAAGGCATATTTAGTGCCTGACCGAAACCTGAAACAAAGTCTCAGGCGATTATCAAGCCTCTTTTCTTTAAAAGGGGAACAGGATCCACAATATGCCTTGGGAACCACTTTTTCTGATCCTGGGCTCCCAAAGCCATTGAAAGCAGTTCGGAAAAATGAAGGACGGGGATGGGATTTTCAAGACTGCACCGGATTTCAAGATTAAGGTGACACATAGCACAGGCCGTTACCAAACATTCTGCCCCGGCTTCCATGGCCTTGGATACAATTTCATTTACAACCTTCTGGGCAACCTGAGGCTTTGCAACGGAAAGATATGTACCGCAGCACCGTGTCCCATATCCATAGGAGATGATGTCAGCTCCAAGCTTTGCAAGGGTTTTTTCCATGATCCCATAATAATTTTTTTCAAATCTTAAATCCGGGGGCATGGAGAGCATGCAGCCATAATAGGGGGCAACCTTGAGTTTTTTTAATTTTTCTTCGGGATGATCATTATAATCTTCCAGATTAATCCGGTTAAAAATTTCAAAAAAATGAATAATCTCGAGTTCATCATCAAAGGGTTTTTCCCATAGATTTTCATATTCCTTTCGAAGATTCTTGTCTTTTTTAATTTTCAAATACATGGATTTTATTCGGATCAGGCAGCTTGGACAGGCGATCATTAATGGGATTCCCTTTGGGGCCAGAGAAATATTTCGCATGGGAAGATTTTTTGCCACCTCACTGTCAACGCTGTGGGCAGATGATGATCCACAGCAGTTCCAGTCTTCAAGTTCTATAAGATCAATATTCACGCGATCGCAAAATTTCAAAAGGGACATGGTGTTTTCATGCCCTGATGCTTTTAAAGAACATCCGGGAAAGAAAGAAAATTTTAATCTTTCGAATTGGCGATTGTTTTCAATTTTTCCTGAAGATTTTTTCAATGGCTTTTTTATCCTGAATTTTTGACGGTGTTAAATCCAACTTTCGTTTTTTTAGCATTTTAAGACCAACCCCCATATCGCTGAGAAGATCCATTTTCTTGAACTTATACCGCATCATGATCTCAAGCTTATGGGTCCTGCCGTATTTTTTTACAGTGTTCAATACTTCGGTATGAAAATTCATAATATCAGGTTCTGCTATTTTAACCCCTTTCTCAATGGCCTTGTGACGAAGGCTATCCATTACGGCAGGTATGTCTATTGCCATAGGACAACAGCTGCTGCAGGTATTGCATCCCACACAAACCCATATGGTGGAGCATTTTAAGGCCTCCTCTTCCATTCCAAACTGAATAAGGCGGATAACAGCATTGGGAGCATAATCCATGCCCTCTAAAAAAGGGCAGCCATTTGCACAGGTTTTGCAATGCAGACAGGAATTAAAATTAATCCCCGTACTTGCCTTGATATCATCGGCAAGGGCTTGACTCCCTCCATCCTGATTTATCATACCATTTTTCCGTCCTTCCAGAAGGGCGACATATCTCTAAGTTTTTGAATCACAGGGACAAGTGTGGTTATGATTATATCCATCTCTTCCTTTGTATTATAATGGGACAGGGAAAACCGGATAGAACCATGGGCCGACTTAAAGGGTACTTTCATTGCCATGAGCACATGGGAAGGGTCCAGAGATCCTGATGTACAGGCAGATCCTGAAGAGGCACAGATTCCCTCACGATCCAGCATAAGAAGAATGGATTCACCTTCAACAGCATCAAACCCAATATATAATGTATTTGGAAGCCTTTGCTCAAGATCTCCATTAACGGATGAACCGGGAATTTTCTCCAGAAGCTGAGTCTGAAGATAATCCCTAAGCTCCCTGACCCTGGTATTCATAATGGGCAGATTTTTTCCGGCAAGCTCGCAGGCCTTTCCAAACCCGATAATGGATACAGTGTTTTCTGTGCCGCCACGTCGCCCTTTTTCCTGGTGTCCGCCAATGAGAAAGGGTGAAAATTTGAATCCCTTTTTCACATAAAGAACACCAATCCCTTTGGGGGCATGAATTTTATGCCCGGAAAAAGATAACATGTCTACATTTGTCTTTTTGACATCAATGGGAATTTTACCCATTGCCTGAACCGCATCAGTATGGAAAAGAATTCCTTTTTCATTGACTTTTTTTGCAATTTCTTCAATGGGGAACAAGACCCCTGTTTCATTGTTTGCCCACATTAATGAAACAATGGCAGTGTTATCAGACATGCTTTTATACAATAGGTCCAGGTCTAAAAGTCCTTTTTTATCCACTGGAATAAATGTGACCTCATACCCCTTTGTCTTTTTAAGATGCTGATAAAGATTATTAATGGCAGGGTGCTCAACATTGGAAGTAATGATATGTTTTTTTTCAGGAAAGGCTAAAAGGGCTGCATTAATGGCTGCATTATCACTCTCTGTTCCACAGCTTGTGAAAACAATTTCATCTGGATCAGCATTGATGAAATCAGCCACACGCTGTCTTGCCTCTTTTACCTTTTTGCCCACCTGATCTCCAAAGGTATGCATGGAAGATGGATTGCCATATAATTCACCAAAATAAGGAAGCATTTCTTCTATGACTTCATCTGCAACTTTTGTTGTTGCATTGTTGTCTGTATAAACTATTTTCATTTTTTAAAATTATCCTTTAGCTTTAACCGATTCAAGAACCTCTTCAATTCTGTCCAGGCATTGGCCGCATCCGCCCCCGGCTTTTAAATAATTTGTCACATCCTCCGTGGTTTCAAGGCCGTTTGCTTTTACCGCATCAATGATCTCAAGATCAGTAACTTCAAAGCATTCACAAACCAACTGGCCTGGTTTTGACAGAATCTGGACACCTCGAAAATTGGCAATGGCTTTTTTCAAAGCAGACTGCCCCATGACGGAACAATGCATTTTTGCTTTTGGCAGCCCTCCCAGATAATCTGAGATATCATCATTGGTTATTTTTGCAGCCTCATCAAGGGTCATTCCTTTAATGATCTCAGTCAAAGCTGACGAAGATGCTACAGCGCTTGCACATCCAAATGTCATAAAGGATGCATCCATAATTCTTTCATTTTTATTGACCTTTAAATATAGTCTCAATGCATCACCGCAATTTAAGGAACCTGTTTCACCAATGGCATTGGCGCCTTTAAGTTCACCTACATTCCGGGGGTTTAAAAAATGGTCTTTTACTTGATCTGTATAATCCCACATAAATTGTCTCCTTAATCAAAATTCTAAAAAACTCAACTCATTATTTAAATATATTAGTAAAAATACTACAGCGTGGTAGAATGTCAATAAAGACAATGCCTTTTTATTGGCATTTTACCTGACAATATTAATCCCTCAATGCAAATCCACAGGCACTGCATTTCTTATCCTGATCTCTTGCATATTAATGACAGTATCCATGGCAATGATTTCCACGTTCTTTTGTACAGCTCTTCTCAATTTTTGTGCATAGACTTTATCAATCATTTCCGCCGGTTTAAAGGCCTTGGCATCCATACGCTGGATCAAAAAAAATATAACCCCTCTGTGACCGGAAGATACAAGGCCTACAAGTTCATCAAGATGCTTTTGTCCCCTTGTGGTAACTGCATCGGGAAACATGGCTATTCCATCTTCCACCAGGGTACAGTTTTTTATCTCCACATAACACTTTTCTTTATCCTCATTTTCCAGAAGCAGATCAAGCCTTGTATGGCTGCTTGTTTTCACCTCAGCCTTGACTCTGTCGTAACCTGACAACTCCTTTATCAGACCATTTTCAATGGATTGTTTAACAAGTTTATTTGGCACCATGGTATTGATGCCGATCAAAGTTTGTGGCACTTTAATCAATTCCCAGGTATATTTATACTTTCTTTTGGGATTATCACTCTGGGAAAGCCAGACCTGTGACCCGGGAATCGCACACCCCTTCATGGAACCTGAATTCGGGCAGTGAGCAGTCACTTTTTCACCTGTTTCAAGCTCAATATCCGCAAGAAACCGTTTGTACCGCTGAATCAATATTCCACGGGTTAAGGGTGGTAACTCAAACCCTTTGTATGGCATATAATCATTCCTTTATTTTTTAAAGTGCCTTTATTTGTAACCATAAATAACATGACTCAAATCATCCATGCTCAACCCTCTCCTGATACCGAACCGGGTCAGGCAAAAATCATATTTAACAGGATCTTCCCTTAAAACCTGTCTAAAGCCCTGGGTAATTTCAAGTGCTGTTTTCATATCCGGACTTTTTCTTTTGGTAAATCCTAACATCATCCCTATCTTATGCATATGTGTGTCCAAAGGGACAATCAATAGTGCAGGGCTTATCTTTCCCCATCCTCCTGGATCCACCTGATCTTTTCGTACCATCCACCGCAAAAAAAGAAGGCTTCTTTTGCAGGCGCTCTTTTTTTGCGGGTCTGCCAAAAGATGCCCCATATCTTTATTTCTATTTATCTGTTCAAAAAGGAAAACAAGTCCAGGTATTATAGTTTCATCTTCAGGTGTCATTCCCTCATAAAAACAATTTTCAAGGGAAGAAAACCTTTTTAAAACCTCCCTGATTCCCCATAAGAGATTAACCAGGTGGACATCATTTGCAAACCTGTATCGGAACCCTTTAAAATCATTTGCCATATCTTTTTTTGTCTGGCCCATTAGATAATCAAAGGGGGTGGGGTCAAGTTTGCCAAGAACAGTCGCAACCGTTTCCATGATCAACTCAACCCGTCCATAGGCAAGACAGGCAGCAATAAATCCTGCAATTTCACGATTTTTTTTCTCAGGATAATCATACAGGAACAAAAGCGGATCAGGATTTATATACTCTCTTTTATTATACTGTGAATAAATACACTCCAGCCTGTCCTTTAAACTTATCATTCCTTTATTTCATACCTGCTTCTTAGACTATTTTCATCTCATTATAAAATTCAGGACTGGACAGAATCAATATCAATTCCAAGAGCATCTGCCACACCTTTTCCATAATCAGGATCTGCTTTCATGCAATTTTTAATATGTCGAAGTTGAATATTTTGGGGAGCATCTCCAATGGAACGGGCTGTATTTTCAAACAAGACTTTTTTTTGTCCATCACTCATCAGGTTAAACAATCGTCCTGGCTGGGTATAGTAATCATCATCTTCTCTATGATTCCAATGATCTGCAGCTCCTTCCAGACTTAAAGGAGGCTCTTTAAAATCTGGTTGTTCCTGCCACTCTCCATAGCTATTGGGCTCATACCCCAAAGTGCCGCCGTGATTTTCGTCCACCCGCATGGCGCCGTCCCTGTGATAACTGTGAAAAGGACACCGGGCTTTATTTACAGGTATAAGGTGATGGTTTACACCCAGCCGATATCTCTGGGCATCTGCATAGGAAAAAAGACGTCCCTGGAGCATTTTGTCCGGTGAAAAACCGATTCCCGGAACAATACTTGCCGGATTAAATGCAGATTGCTCAACCTGGGCAAAATAATTTTCTGGATTTTTGTTCAATTCCAATTCACCCACTTCAATGGGGGGATAATCTTTATGATACCAGACTTTTGTTAAATCAAAGGGATTGTAGGGACAATTGGCAGCCTCTTTTTCCGGCATCACCTGGATAAACATTGTCCATTTGGGAAAATCCCCTTTTTCAATACTCTCATAAAGATCTCTCTGATGAGTTTCCCTGCATTTGCCTATGGCAGCTTCAGATTCCTGGTCCGTCAGATTTTTAATTCCCTGCTGGGTACGAAAATGGAATTTAACCCAGTACCGCTGGTTATCTGCATTGATCATACTAAAGGTATGGCTGCCAAATCCGTGCATGTGACGATAGGAAGAAGGAATTCCCCGGTCACTCATGACAATGGTAACCTGATGCAGGGCTTCAGGCAGAGATGTCCAGAAATCCCAGTTGTTTAAAGCACTTCGCATATTTGTCCTGGGATCTCTTTTAACTGCATGGTTGAGATCTGGAAATTTGAGAGGATCACGTAAAAAAAAGACCGGGGTATTATTTCCCACAAGATCCCAATTTCCCTGTTCCGTGTAAAATTTAATGGCAAACCCTCTGATATCCCGTTCTGCATCAGCAGCACCGCGCTCGCCGGCTACTGTAGAAAACCGCATAAATAATTCAGTTTTTTTACCAATTTTGGAAAAAATTTTAGCCTTTGTGTATTTCGTGATATCGTGGGTAATAGTAACTGTCCCAAAGGCTCCGGAGCCTTTGGCATGCATTCTTCTTTCCGGGATCACTTCCCGGTCAAAATGAGCCAGTTTTTCCAGAAACCAGACATCTTGTAACAATTGCGGCCCGTGGGGGCCCGCTGTCATAACATTCTGGTTATCTGCAACAGGAGCTCCGGCATTATTGGTTAATTTTTTCTTTTCAGACATGATAAACCTCCCCTTAAAGTTTAAATAGTCCCCGAACGAAAACCTCCAATTTCTGGGAATACTGCGTTGGGCTCAGCCCGCAGAAGAGCGTATGCTCATAAAAATTTTCAAAATTTCGATCCAGCACTAAAAATTAAAAAACAATCGATTGCATTTGATAGTAATTACCATTTATTGACAAAAAAATATATTTATAATTTAAAAATCTTATAGCAGGTGCTTTATGGACAATCCAGATTTTTTAAAAACCTCATAGGGTAGAAGTCCTTGACAAGGCAAAAATATTCCAATAAATTTAGGCCATACTCAAAACGTTCAATGCACAACGGACATTTGCTGACATGACTAGTGTGGTGAATAAAATTAGCCTTTTCAGAAGAGAATAGATTAAAATGAGATCCATTGCAGAATTGTTAACAGATTGTTTTGAAAAGCATAACAAAAAAACAGCACTATCCTTTTTAAGGGGCAATAAAATTGAGACCCAAATGTCTTTTCAGGATCTGGATCTGAATTCAAACAAAATGGCTAACCTGTTTTTAAAACAGGGAATTAAAAAATCTGACAATGTTGTTCTGCTCCTTGATAAATCCCTTGTTTTTATTGTTGCCTATATTGCCCTTCAGAAAATTGGGGCAGTTTGCGTGCCTTTGAATCCTGGATTTAAAAAATCTGAATTAACATATCTGTTAAAGGATGCAGCACCTTCCCTGGTTATCATAAACCAGGAATTGACCGGGATGATCAAAGAAATTGATGCCAACCTAACCTGTCTGGAAATTGATACAAAACTATCTTTTCAAAAAACTGCCTTTTTTAAATCGTATTCCAATGATCTGAAAAAAGTAAGTCTGGCACCTGATGATCCCGGACTTATCATTTATACTTCAGGAACAACGGGTGATCCCAAAGGTGCTGTCCTTACCCAGAAAAATTTGGTAAATGATGCTAAGAACATTATTAAAATATGGGAAATTTCAGATTCTGATACATTATGCCACAGCCTGCCCCTTTTTCATGTTCACGGCTTATGTTTCGCCCTTCACACAGCATTGATTTCAGGAGCACATGTGGTGCTGCTGGACAGGTTTGATCCTGGAATTGTGATTGATATTTTAAAGGAAAACAAGACAGATCTGGCCTGCTCCATATTCATGGGAGTTCCGGCCATGTATTCAAAACTCATTGACACTTTTCAAGATCAGACCCTTTGTTTTGATCATATGAGACTTTTGACATCAGGGTCAGCTCCCCTGCCGGAAAAAGATTTTCAAAGGATAAAGCAGACCTTTGGAAAAGAGCCTGTGGAAAGAGAGGGCATGTCAGAAACGGGCATGAATTTTTCCAACCCCCTGAAAGGAGAAAAAAAACCAGGCTCCATCGGGCTTCCTCTTCCCGGCGTTAAGGTAAGAATTGTTGATCCTGATACTTTGCTGGATGTAGAGCCTGGCCAGACAGGTGAATTCTGGCTCAAATCAGACTCCATCATATCCAGCTACTGGAAAAAACCCGAAGAAACAGCCAGGGCCTTTGAAAAAAGCTGGTTTAAGACAGGCGATCTGGGGAAAAAAGATGCGGATGGATATTATTATCTTACGGATCGTTTAAAGAATATTATTATCACGGGAGGGGAAAATGTTTCCCCCAATGAGATTGAGGCAGTAATCAACAGGCTTGATGAGGTTATTGAATCATCCGTTATAGGTATCTTCGATGAAAAATGGGGGGAAAAAATTGTGGCGGCTGTGATTAAAACCCCGACTTCAGGTGATATCTCCCAAGCCATCAAGTCCATTTGCAAAGAACATCTCCATGACTGGAAATGTCCTAAACAAATAATTTTCATTAAAAAGCTGCCCAGAAATACCATGGGTAAAATCTTAAAAGAAGACCTTAAAAAATTATTTTAACCAAAACTGGAAATCGCTTATAAGTTCCTGCATTAAATTTGCTGAAATTCATTATTCTACCAATCTATTTTCCATTAATATTTTTATACGGAAATATAATTTAACTGGGTATCCAGTTTGCTCAACCTGGTACCAGATGCTGTGGTTAGCCGCCAA
>CAYWGN010000110.1:0-15460 GCA_964457495.1 uncultured Desulfobacula sp. | reverse complement strand
CAGCATTCAAAGCCCACGCGGTAAATTTATTCTACCGAACAATGCAGAAGACACTTGGCTATTTCGAGTCATTTTTGAATAATCAAAAACAGCACGCGTCATACTCCCTCAAACGCTTTAATGGATGTTTTATCAACAAGATACTTTGGTTTGTCTGTATATGATAGAGATGCGGTTTAAAATATCCAGGTTACCAGCGGGATTTATACCCTCTGGTATCAATATGTATAAATGACGGGTGGTTTTGAGTTCTTTTATAGATGCCCAGGCCTCCGAGATATTCTTTGTATTCTACATTCCGGTGCTCTTTATCGATAAGAGAGTAAAGGTGATCAGCATCCTTTTGATCAAATTTATTATCCCCGTTCATATCGTCCATTCTACCATCATTATCTTCATCTATAAAAATGTCTGCTGCTCCTCCGTAAATGTGTCTGCTGTAAGGTACATTCCCGATTAATTTATTGTAGTAGGGTGTTCTGTATCCACTGATGAACTTGAATTTTGAAATCCTAATGTTTTTATTCAAAAGCAAATCAAGAATGTATTCCAGCTTCAGCAGGAGTTTTTCACGGACCAGTATATATTTTGGAAAACCGCTTTCCTGTTTGCAGACAAAGTCTGAAACCATGAAATTTGGAGTCAACTTCAGACTGAGGTTTTCTTTGGTTACCTCGATTAACCCTTTTGGTTTTGCGTAAACAGGATTATTGTTCAACGGTTTTTCAGGATAATTTCCGATCCTGTAGCTGTTTAGATATCCTTTTTTCATCTGCGACAAAGAAACTTTAACAAATATATTTACAAGCATAGAGCAGGCCTCATCATTACGGATAAGCAGCTTGTAATTTCCTTTTTTTTGTGGAGCAGTAAACGAGTAAGACCCTTTTTGGGGTGATTGAAGCTTGTTTTCAAACCATACCCTTATTTTTTTTTTGCTTAACACCTTAAGATTGATATTATTTCCGGGCATAACAAAAACACTGAAAATTTTCAGATCATTTTTTTCTTTATTAATAAGAATTTTAAAATCACACCAATTATTTGCCGGAAAGGCAGGTGACGTAATCAAAAGCAGCAATATTACCCTTAATATAAGCATATCAATATAATGTTTTCTTTAACCCATCAAGAACAGCAGTATCCCTGCTGTAAATATCTTTTCTGAATTGTATCACTCCATTATCATCCACCCATGAAGTCCAATACAGGATGTGAACAAATACCGGTTTTGGAAGGTTTATGGTGGTCTCTTTTTTTGTTGCGATGATGCTGTCTATCTTTTCTCTATTCCACACGGGAAGATCCTTTAGAATTATTTCAGCCAGTTTGAGAGGATCTTCTACTCGTATGCATCCAGAACTAAAATTTTTTTCTTCCTTTTGAAAAAGCTGTTTGTCGGGAGTGTCATGGATATAAATATTGTATTTATTTGGAAACATGAATTTAACCTGGCCCAGGGAATTACTGGGTCCTGGAATCTGTACAAGGGTATATGGGAAATTTTTCCTGCTGATATTTTTCCAATCCAAATCATCAGATGCAATTTCTCCGGCATTTAAGGCATTTGCTTTAAATATTCTGATATTTTTCTTTTTTAGATAATCTTTATCTTTTATTACCGCAGGAATGATATCGTTTTTTAAAATGGTCGGCGGTACGGTCCATGTGGGATTAAAAACCAGGTAAGTCATCTTACCACTGAAAATCGGGGTTTTCCGGTATGATTTTCCAATGATGACCTTATGCTGAGCTGCCAGGCGATTCCCTTTATACAGTGAAAGCCTGTAATCGGCGAGGTATACAAGGATATAATTTTCTCCATAGTCATCCGGCATCCATTTTAGTCTTTCAAGATTTACTTTTATAATATTTATCCTGTCACTTATGGATATATTGAGCATTTTTATGGTGTTATCACCGATCCAGCCATCCGTATTCAAGCCGTGACGACCCTGGAACTGCTTTATCAATACAAACAAATCATCGTCATAAAAGGTTTTGTCTTCAGGCTCGGTCAGACTTGTCATTTCGATTATTTCGAGATTATTCCTTATTTCAGGTATTCTTTTGTCTATGATTTTAGGCTTAAGGATGGATCCCTTTGGAATAATGTATTTTATCTCCTCTGTCAGGTCATAATAATATCTCAGCTTTTTTTTCAGTTCTATATAGCCAGGTTGTTTGGGCTTGATTTTTTCCAGGTTTGAAAATAGATTTTCTGAATTCACAGATCTTTTAAATAATGCAGTGATATCTTCTTTGTTGCTTTGAAGGTTCCATTCGGGATGAAGGTCTTCAGGATTTAATTTTCCGGATAAAAGATGGTTTGAATAGAGCAGGAATGCATCGGTAAGAAGAACATCTCTCAATGATTTTGATTCAGCAGAGCTGTCCGGTATTTTTTTAGCTAAAAAATCATAATGATAGTCATTAGGTTCAAGACCTTCATATTTTGCGGCCTTAAGAGTATCAATAAAGGTTGCAGCGATTGAAGGGTCGGTCCAGAAAGGTTGAAAAGAGTTCTCTTCGTAGATTGAGGTTAAGGTTTTAATGCAGTATATATTTTCTATACCACTGTAAAGAGAAGGGTTTTCTACTATCTTTCGGATGTCCTTATTCTCTGCGAATAATGGCAGCGTTAGTCCGAATACAATCAAAAACAAAATGACAGATATTTTCATACGATCTATTTCCTAAATTTTTTTTTCACATCAATTAATTCCATATTTTATCATATCCCGGTTTTTCGGGTTTAGGCCCATGCCCCCTTATACCTTGATACAATTCTTTGATTACCATTTTCTCTACCGGTATATGAATTATGTTCAAGTTGGCAATGTGATCATCTGCCGATGCCTTTCCATGATTTGACCCATGACAGGTTCCAGCTCATCCGGTTGAATGACCAGCAGGTCTCCTGCTTTTACTTTTGAAAAAGCATGCTCCATTGCTTTGCCCGGGTCTTGAATAATTTCAATGTTTTCTTTGCTGATTCCTCCCTGGATGAGTCCCTCATAAACTAGTTTTGAGGTTTCTCCAAGCGGTCTGTTCCGAGGATCAAAATCAGTCAGCATGATATAATCATATACCTGTGCCAGCGCCTGGCCGTATTCTATCAGTTGTTCACTTGTCCGGTTGCCTGTTCCATGGAATAGACCTATCTTTCTTCCAGGCGATAGCCTGGGTAGCAGCCGTGCAAATGCACGGGCTGAGTCAGGATTATGACCGTAATCTAATAGAACTTTATATTTTTGGAAATCAAATAAATTCATTCTGCCCGGATTCTGATTTGCGGATGGATAGAATGTCATTATTCCGTTTCGAATTTGTTCAAGAGGCAGTCCGAGTCCCTGCAGAGCACCAATGGCTGCCAGAGCGTTGGCCGTATTAAAATCGATAATACCGCTAAAGGTTATGGGAATTTCCTCGAGTGTGCAGACAAGGATATCCAACTTTTTCGTTCTGATCACAACATTGCGCCCATCCAGGGTTATACCGGTTCCCCCTTCCTTTATATGCGCTTTTATCTTTGTGTTTTCCGGATCTAAAGAAAATAAAATAATGGTTCCGCAGGCGCGTTTAAGTACGCTCATGGAGGCGTTGTCTTCTGCGTTTAAAACAGATGTCCCGGTTTTTTTGACCACTTCAACCACTGTGGATTTAACCAGACATAAGTCATCCTGGGATTCAATCCAGTCTGTACCCAGGTGATCCTCTCCAATATTTAACAATACGCCTACATCCACTTCATTAACACCCAGGCCTCGTCGAACAATTCCGCCACGGGCTATTTCCAGAACAATGTGATCCACTGTGGGTTCCCGAAGAACAATCCCGGCCCCATCTGGTCCACTATAATCCCCTGTTAAAATTGAATTTCCATCAATCGCAATCCCGGTTGTACAGGTCAGGCCAACTTTTTTCCCTGAATATTTCAATGTATGTGCGATGAGTTTACAAGTGGTTGTTTTGCCATTTGTTCCGGTTACAGCTAAAACAGGAACTTGAAGATAGCCTTCCGGAAAGAGCATGTCCACTATTGGTTTTGCTACATTCCTGGGCTGACCGTTCGTGGGTTCCAGGTGCATCCTGAATCCCGGAGCGGCATTCACCTCAACAACCTTAATACCCGAGGACTCCAGGGGTTGAGATATGTCCTGAACCAGCGCGTCTATACCAACGCAATCCAACCCGATTATACGGGCAGCCCGTTCAGCCATCAGTTGGATCTCCGGGTTTACCTCATCGGTAACATCTGTGGCAGTCCCTCCCTGGCTAAGATTGGCTGTGGCCTTTAGATAAACGATCTCCTTATTTTTCGGAATAGAATTTATTGAGAGCCCTTTCAAAGATAAGAGTCTTTCTGTCATATTATCAATTTCGATTTGTGTCAGTACTTTTTCATGTCCAAATCCACGAAGCGGATCGGAATTTACTCGTTGAATAAGATCTTTGATGGACAATTTTCCATCACCAATAATATGGGCGGGTTCCCGTCTGGCAGCTGCAATAAATTTTCCATCAATAACCAGAAGACGATAATCTCCCCCATGAATATATTCTTCAACAATTACATCAGGGTAGTAAACTAGCGCTGCTTGAAAAGCCATCTTTAATTGGTCTATTTCTGTAATATTTATCGTTGACCCGTTGCCATGATTCCCTACATCCGGCTTTACAACAACCGCAGTGCCTAATTCATTAAAGGCCTCAATGGCCTCATCTAAAGTTGTCACTACACTTCCTTTGGGAACCGGTATGCCAGCTTTCTTTAAATATGCTTTTACTGTTGTTTTTTCATCAGCAGTTTCTACGGCAATGGCAGAGGTGTTACTGGTTATGGAAGCTTGAATCCGTTTTTGGCCCGCACCATACCCCAGCTGGATATGGCTGTCTTTATTCAGTCGAATAAAAGGGATCCCTCTGGATTTTGCTTCTTTAACAATACTCCAGGTCGTGGGTCCCAGCATATCATCTTCACGCAGGATCTTAAGATCGGATACAACCTTGTTGACATCAAATTTTTTTCCTTCTGCAACCGCTTCGAACAGGGATACAGCTTCTTTAGCCGCTTTTAATCCGGCAGATTCTACAAGGTAGCGGAAAACCGTAATATATATTCCTTTTTGAGGTGTATTCAGTGTTTTTCCGTATCCAACTTCCATTCCAGCCAGGCATTGAAGTTCAATAGCAATGTGTTCAATAATATGACCGGCCCAGGTTCCCCTTTGAAGTCTCTGGATAAATCCGCCGGGTTTTCCAATGGAACACGTGTGGGACTGAAGGGTTGGCATAAGCGTTAATAACCGCTTTGAGAATCCTTTGATTTCATCTGAGGGTCGGCTCTCGTAATCTTTAATATCCAAAACCATGAATATAGTTGTATGGCGCGCCGTATGCCGATTGGGACCCCGTAATGCCCGTAACTCTTTTATTTCTATCATTATATTCCTCTATTTTATTGTGGGTGTTAAAAATTGTCGTTTCTTGAAATTATATCCATATCCATTCACTAACGAATGAATCCGAACATTCTCCACGGCAATGGGTTCTCCCGGTTCAATATCCATGATGTTTGAATGTCCAATATCTCTTCCTTCAACGATAATGACCTGTCCGGTACCAACCACTTCAGCAACCCCATCACCCTTAAGAACCACTGCTGAGTCTTCCCCGATACCAACCCCTATACAGGTTGGATTGGTTGTAACAATCTGTATCAAGCGACCAATACGACCCCTTGCCATAAAATGAGTGTCAAAGATAATTTTTTCAACAAACCCAAACCCGGATGTCGTGAGAACGCTGCCTTTGAATAATCCTTCTTCACTTTTCCCTTCATAGATCATGG
This sequence comes from uncultured Desulfobacula sp., assembly GCA_964457495.1. GTDB lineage: Bacteria > Desulfobacterota > Desulfobacteria > Desulfobacterales > Desulfobacteraceae > Desulfobacula. Next base: position 9,606 of record CAYWGN010000110.1, on the reverse strand, counting down.
TGTCAGAAAACACGGCTGCTCCTGCGCTGGTTCCAGCTATAAGAGCACCTGCTTCAAGCCGGTTTTGAATGGCGGCAAGAACTTTTGAGCCTCCCAGTATCGTCGTCAGTCGTAATTGGTCACCACCTGTAATGAAGATCAAATCAACCTTTTCGAGACGTTTGACCAATTTTTCATTGTTTGCCTGGGTCCTTTGCGTGATGTTCAATATTTCAATGCCGGAAGCACCAAGCGTGGTAAATACGTCATGATACTCTTTTCCCCGTTGTTCGGGGTGTTCGCTTGCCGTAGTGATGACGCCGACTTTATAGTCAGTTTTTCCAATTTCCTTTACAACCCGCTTGAGGACAAGCAATTCATTTGCTTTATCTTCATTCCCGCCAATTGCAATAAGACGTCCTAAAAACAAAGGATTCAACGCCATAATTATCTGATCTCCAGTAGATGTGAGCATGCCATACCATTTCGGGAATTTAATGCGAATTGCGTTTGTGTCAGAATGATCAACCCGATATCAACAGACTCGTCAAACAGTGCCATTGCTTTTTGAGCTGCTTTTTCAGGGCTTATCTTGCTTTCCAGCCAGCCATAGACTTCTTTTGCCAGGCCTTTGAGTGCGATGAATTCACCATCCCCTGTACAGGCAACCGCACCGGATGGTCCGCAAAAAAGACCACATCCGGGTAACGGTACGTCACCAACACGTCCGAGGGCTGACTTTTCCAAACCACCAGAACTTAAGGCAGCAGCAAATATTGTTCCGTCGAAAGCCACTGCACCTACTGTATCACAGGAAGAAGACACTTGATTGATACGATCCGGTTTCCCCATTGGTATCATGGGAATTTTTTTTTCGTTTGCAAATATTTTTGCGCCATCACCTACAATAAGAATATGGGATGAATACAGCAATATTCCCTCTGCTAAATCAATAGGATTCTGAATGCCTTCAATACAGGCGACCGCCCCAAATTTGCCGAGACTTGTCATACATGACGCATCCAACTGAATTGTGGTGTTATCGGCCCGGATTTGAGCGCCAACTCCAGCATTAAACCGTGGGTCGTCCTCTAAATATCTCACCGCTTGAATCACAGCACTTAATGCTGTTTCGCCATTTGCCATTAGACCCATTCCTATATGTGCAGCATCCTTTGGGCCATCGAAATTTTGAGGATCAGAACCCGCACCGCCATGAGTTAAAATGGCTCGTTGAAAAATTGACACTACAACCTCCAGTTTTTATTAAAGGATAAAAGGAATAGTTCTTTGATATTGATTGTATGATAGGCTTATTAAGTCTACTATGCAAGATAATATACGTGGACCAAAAGGAGGCCAAATATATGAGAAAACGTCAGAAAGATGCTATTTTAATTTCATTTTTTAAAGAAAAAGAAAAATATGAGAAGCTGGCCGAGTACATGATTTCTCTAATTTGGGATGACCCTTCAGCGCCGAAAGAAAGCCTCCATACAATTACATACCGCATAAAAGATAAAGTCAGACTCATAGAAAAAATTGATGAAGAAAACAAAAGACCTGAGAATAAAATTGCACCTATCACAAAAAAGAATTTTCAAGAAAAAATAGATGACTTACTGGGAATCAGACTTATTTGCCTTCGGCTTTCCGATATAGATAGAATCAGGACATATCTTAAACTATTAGCGGATGAGAAAATCTTGAGATTTATCAGAGAACCGGATCATAAGAGATCGTTCATTCTTCCAGTTGATCCCGGAGAGACGATTCCAAAGGGGCTTGATCTTCGATACAGTGGATATTCATCTATTCATTATCAAGTAATGCCGGGAGAAAGCTCGGGTGCTGAAGATGAGTTGAAAGGGCTTCAGATTGAGTTTCAATTACGGACTATTCTTGAGGAAGCCTGGGGTGAAATTGATCATAAATATAGATATATGTTCAGCCGAAGGGGAGATGATCTTCCGGAGTATATACATACAGGATTTTATAACTTAAGTGCCTACCTTCAGGCAGCAGCCCTTCAAGCAGAGCATATTTGCCGCCAAGCAGAGGCACATCAGTTATTAAAAACCCGAAAAGTTAAAAGCAAGGTTGTCCAGGGAGATGTTCAAGAGGCTATGCCCCCTGCATTTTCAGATTTGCTGAAGAAGATTTTTAGCTTTAAACCTACAGTCAGAACACTCACATATTTAGAGAAGCGGCTTATTGAATCAGGATATACAGGTCTGCCTCAAGATGTTTTTAAGAAGATTTTAACAAAGGAGCGGCTACTGGAATTTAAAACTATTTTTATTGAAATTCTTAATCGCGAGCCTTTTGAGAATAACAGCAAGAAAAATATTGATGTGATAAATGCTGTAAATTTTGTTCTCTCCATTGAGACTCAAGGCGAAAGGGTGGCAATGGAAGGGCTGAAATCAGTCCTGAGGAGGAAGAAAAAACATTCAAGATGGTAAAGGATATGCAATCCTCTGGACTGCCTATTAAATGTATTAAAACTATGATTTTTCAAGCATCGGATTAGTTTTTCTTGTGTATAAATATGGTATCATTAGAGACGAGTCAAATCAATCGAATTTCTAAGCGTTTCTTTCACCAGTTCGGGTTTTTAAATATTTCCAAAATACCACATCTGGTATGGATGGATTTTTTAGTCTCAGGCTCTTTCGCCTCCCTGAAAATCTTTTCATAGTTGTGGGTCAGGTGGGATGCACAGGATGCATCATTTCAGGCAGGGAAACAATCGTCACCATGAATAATCATGGACTTGGAGGGCGAAATCAGGAATTTGTACTTGCATCTGCCCTTGAGATCGCAGGAGAAAAAAATATCTTAGCTCTTTCCTTGGGAACAGATGGTACAGACGGGCCGACTGATGCAGCAGGTGCAATTGCCGATAACAATACCCTTCAAAAGGCCCGGGATCTGGGAATATCTGCGAAAAAATATTTAACTGCCCATGATTCATATCATTTTTTAAAGACACTTGATGATCTTATCATCACCGGTCCCACCCATACAAATGTCATGGATTTAAGAATATTTCTCATAAAATAATTTTCAATCAAATATTTCAATTTCAGGACTGATCATTTTTGCTTGAGCCATCATTAACCTCAATTGTTGTTATCTAAGAATAGACTATCTATCCACAAACCAGTTGCGCGCATAAATAAATCAAATTACTAACTAAAAATTTTCTTAATCTTTTTGAAATGCAATCCTGTACAAAAGTAATCTTGATTTTGGTTAACCCAAAGGATATCCTATCTTTATCAATTTGGGTCATCAAAGGAGATGTTTTAATGGCACGATTTCTAAAGAACCGCGAGGAAAGTGACGGTAAAAGCCCTGGATCTCTTATTTTCATTGGAGATCAAAAAGTAGATTCAGTTAAAATTCGTTTGATAGACTATGATTCAGCCTCTCTGACTGAAAAAGAAATAAAAGACATCCATGCGGCAGCACATTTTAAAACAACACCAACTGTTACATGGATCAATATTAATGGTCTTCATAATATTGAGACGATTCAAAATATTGGCAAAATTTTCGAATTACACCCACTTGTTATGGAGGACCTTTTGAATACGGGTCAACGGCCCAAGTTAGAAGAATTTGAGGATTATATTTTTATTGTTTTAAAAATGGTTCGTTTTGATAATGAGACAGATACAATCCTTAACGAACAATTAAGTATTATCATTGGAAAAAATTATTTACTTACATTTCAAGAACAACCCCGTGAAATTTTTAAACCGGTTAGAGAAAGAATTAAAAAGCAAACATCGCGTCTCCGGAAAACTGGAACTGATTATCTTGCTTATGCTTTGATAGATACAGTTGTGGATAATTATATTTTCACTATAGAAATTCTCGGTGAGAAAATTGAAGGTCTTGAAGATGAGATTCTTAACAATCCGGATTCCGATGTCATGGAAAAAATCAATTCATTTAAGCGTGAATTCAATTATATGAGAAAATCTATTCGACCTGCCAAGGATGCCATACACAGAATTTCCCGACTTGACAATGAATTAATACAAGAACAGACATTGCCTTTTTTAAAAGATCTTGAAGATATTACCAGTCAGGCAACAGAGGCGATAGACACATACCGGGATCTTTTGACCGATCAATTAAATATTTATAATTCTGTCATCGCAAATAAGATGAATGATATTATGAAAGTATTGACCATATTTGCTGCGATATTTATCCCTCTTACATTTATTGCAGGTATCTATGGAACAAATTTTGAATATCTTCCGGAACTTAAATACAAGTACAGTTATTTCATTTTCTGGGCAGTCATGATATCTGTGGCCGCTGCTCTTATTGTATATTTCAAACGTAAAAAATGGTTTTGAAAGCTCAAGTTAAAGCGACTTTCCGTTTAAATCGTCAGTTGGTGCTGCTGTTGCCAGCAATTTAACACCATCTGTCTTTTCCAAAAATAATTGCAAATGTGGATATGGTATTTCTATGTCGGCTTTATCCAGAGCAAGCTTGCATTTTTCTGTATATTCCCATGCAAAACCATATTGATCTGCTGAATTCTCGATCCAGAACCTTAATTGAAGGTTGACACTGCTGTCTCCTAATCCAGATACGATTACTATGGGAGAAGGATTTGATAATATTCTATCATCGCCTTTAACTGTTTCCAGAATAACGGTCCTGGCCTGACTTATATTTTCCTTATACGCAATACCAATGGGTATTTTCACTCGAATTTTTGGCGTCATGGTATAGTTAATGATTCGTTCCTGGGATATCTGCTGATTTGGAACGACCACCGTTTCATTATCAAATGTTGTAAGTACAGTGGTTCTTAATCGTATTTGGGTAACCGTCGCATCCAAGGTTCCGATCGAAATCCAATCTCCTTCTTTAAATGGTCTGTCAATGATGATCACAATACCGGATATAATATTTCCAACCGTATCTTTTGCGGCAAAGGAAAGGGCCAGCCCCATGACACCGACACCCGCTAATAATGACTTAATATTGATTTGTAATTGATCCGCTATAGTAAGAAATGCAAAAATATAAAGACCGACTCTTGCGCCTCTAAGTAGAAGGTTGGCTGGTTCTTTCTCTACTTTCATTCTTTTTAGGAACGAAGCAAACACCCGTTGGATCGCCTTGTTTGCAAACCAAAAAAGAAAAAATAGAATTGCTGCCATAAATAAATTTGGAATATAACCAATGACAATATTTGATATTATTTTCGTATCAAAACCATTAAAAAATTTAGATAACATAATCTCTATCCTCTCCAGATTTACTCCAAAAACGTAATATAGCTGACCAAAGTTTAAAGATCAAGCAGTATGAGATCCTGAACTGAAAGCCTCTTTTAAAGAACTGATCCCTGCAAATCAACACCCAGTGCTACAAATTCATCCGGATTAACTGCCATATTGGATTCTTTGCCAAATAATTTTTCGTCGATATCATTGCATATTGAAAAAAAATGATGTTTAATCCATAAAGACATGGTGATCCGGCAAACTCTATTTTCAGGTGAAGATATGAAAGAGAAAATAAGAAAACTAATCGATTCAATGGATGTTAAGCAGGACAGAGAAAATTCAGAATCAACAGCACTTGAAGTGCTGGAATTGGGTGCAGAAGCTATAGACTGTCTGGTTGACCTGGGAGATGTTGTAAATAAAAACCTTATGGATGCGGTTAAAAGAAAAAAAGTCATTAGAGCAATTATTTATACTTTGATGATTATCAGCAAAAAAAAAGACAGTGCTTCATTCAATAAAGAACTCGGTTTAAAGACAAAGCATCTTTTGTCCCAACTTTCGTTGCAGGGATATGAATCGGCAAAAAACTTGCTCTATCATTTAGGTTTTTCCGAATCAGACCTATTAAAAGAACAGCTTTTATCCCTTCCGACCATTGAAAAACATGTTCATGACAAAGAAATATCTTTGAATGAAGCGTTGGAGGAAATTAAGACCGGTCAGTTTTTTTCTGGTTTTAAAGGGCTACAGGATGATAGTTATATGATTGGCATTGAGAGAAAACGATCCCATAAAATTTACAAAATTGGAAAAAATCTGTTTGCAGTCAGATCATCAAAAATATCCTGATTTTTTTTATTGTTTATTTTACCCGTTGCACTGTATCACACTAAATAATTTTGGAACAGCATGGCAAATCCAAGAAAAGCAAAGAATCCTAAAATATCTGTTACAGTCGTCAGAATAATGCTTGAACTTTGAGCTGGATCGATACCGATTCTTTTCATGATAAGTGGAATGGATGCTCCAGATAACCCTGCGAAAATCAAATTAAAAAACATCCCTAATCCAATGACTAAACCAAGATAGGGGTTTCCATGCCATAGCCAGGCTACAATTGCTGTAACAATCCCAATAATCAACCCGTTAAGAGCCCCAAGACCGCATTCTTTCAAAATCAGTTGGCGGACTTTATTTTTTGGTATTTCCCTCATAACTATACCTCTCATTACAACAGCAAGAGACTGAGCTCCGGCATTTCCTCCCTGACCTGCCACGACAGGTAAAAACACAGCAAGGATTGTAATTTTTGCGATCACACTTTCAAATAGTGCAACAACTGCAGCAGCCATAAAGGCAGTAATAAGGTTTATGTGAAGCCAGAAAAGTCTTTTTTTCAGAGAAAAAAAGATAGTTGAAAAGGGTTTCTCTTCAGCACTTACACCGAACATTTTCTGGATATCCTTAGCTGTGTCCTCCTGAACCCCTTTAATCAATCTTTCAGCTTTAATAATTCCAATTATGAGATTTTCAGAATCAACCACGGGTACGGCAAAGTATTTTCTTTTTGATAGCTCATTGGCAGCGTCCTGGATATCAACGAAACAGTGGAGCGAAAACACATTTTCCTGCATGATTGATCCCACTTCCTGGTTTGATTCTGCGATCATCAAATCCCGCATATTTAAAACGCCGATTAAATGTTTTTGTTCATCAACCACATAAGCATATGAAACGGGTAATCGTTTTTTGGATAATGACCGAATGTTTCTTATTGCATCTTTTGCTTTGACATTTTTGTCAAATGACAAATAATCTACCGAAACGACTCTTCCAACACTACCTTCAGGATACTCTAAAAGCTCCCTTACCTTCTTTTCAATAACTTCATCAATATATATTTTAATTTTCTCACGGGATTCTTGTGAAATTTGCATTAAAATGGCGGTGAGCAATTGTGGTTCCAAATGAGGGAGTGTTTTTGCTAAAAATTCATCACTCATCTTTTCAATCAAGGCGGCAGCATAGGTGATCTGTAAATTTTTCAAAAGCTTGGCCGCTAGAATCGGTTCTAATCCTTGAAGAACCATTGAAGCATCATCTTCTTCAATACTTTCAAAAAGATTGGAAGCTGTCACGGCATCATGCATTATAAATTTTTCAACTAATTGCTTATATGAGTTTGAATCCGACATGTGAATTTCCTTATTATTGTAATATCGTTTCAGGTTCAATTTTTCTTGTTATTTTACCCTTTTAAAACTTTGCCGTTCCCTGACACTGAAAACCGGAACAGGGGAATGCCGGAAAACCTTTTCGGCAACGCTTCCAAATAAAACGCTTGAAAGATTACCTCTACCTTTGTTGGCCATTACAACCAAATCGATATCGTTTGTGTCAATGGTCTGTAAAATTATATCAAAAGGAGAACCTTTACCAATTTTTACTCTCATCAAGATTCTTTCATCAGAAAAGTTTTTTTCTATTAAATGCTTTAGTTTTTCAGTCCTTTCTGCCTTCATTTTTTTTACATAATCTTCTGTAGATGTTCCTTTTGATACATAGTTTGGGAAAATCCCAAATGGTGCCTCACTATCACCAATTTCTCTTTGATTTATAACATTGAAAACTATGATTTGAGTGTTTGATTGCCTTGCCAAGGCCAGAGAATATTCTAATACCATCAAAGAATAATCAGAAAAATCGACACATGCTAAGATTTTATTTATTTCTGTGCTCATTTATAGTTTCCTTTATTCGGGATCATTAAATAATTAGGATATAAAAATCCCACTAGGCTTTTATATTCTTTTATAATGTATAAGATTTTGAAATATTGCAATAAATTTGTTATTCAAAAGGTAGTGATTTATTATCGAGTCTGTAGAAAAAGTAATTTACTTTATTTATTCTGGCATCTGGTTTATGGATAGATAGTCTCTTTCTTAATACAACCAAATGGAGTTGATGATGTCTCTGACAAAAAAAAATACTGGTAATCTGGGCACTTTTTCAGGCGTGTTTACACCAAGTGTTCTGACAATTCTCGGTATTATCCTATTCCTTCGTATGGGGTATGTGGTAGGAAATGCAGGACTTGGTAAAACATTGATCATTATTTGTATTGCTAATCTAATTTCCGTGTTGACCAGTTTTTCACTTGCCGCGATCGCTACAAATATGAAGGTAAAAGGTGGTGGAGATTATTATCTGATCTCACGGACTTTAGGCGTTGAATTCGGAGGTGCCATCGGCATTGTTCTTTTTCTGGCCCAATCTGTTTCAATTGCTTTTTACTGTATTGGATTTGGAGAAGCTGTGTCTGGTATTTTAGCTGGTTTTGATATTATTTTTTATCCACAGCTCATTGCATTGACAGCCTTAATTTTTTTGTTTGCCTTGGCCTGGTTAGGCGCTGATCTGGCAACAAAATTTCAATATGTTGTCATGGTATTTTTGATTCTTGCGCTGATTTCTTTTTATGTCGGTGGATTTCAAAAGTGGGACACACAACTATTAATTTCAAATTGGAGCAGGGAATCAAATCCTATTAATTTCTGGATATTGTTTGCTATTTTTTTCCCGGCTGTAACCGGATTTACTCAAGGCGTTAGTATGTCAGGAGATCTGAAGGATGCTGGCAAAAGTCTTCCTTTGGGAACTTTTTTAGCAGTAGGCGTGTCAATCCTTGTTTATTTTTCTGTTTCGATTTTATTTGCGGCATCCAACCCTATTGATGTGTTGTCAAAAGATTACACTGCGATGAACAGAACGGCGCTATTCGGATTTTTGATTGATGCCGGAGTCATTGCTGCAACCCTTTCCTCGGCCATGGCTTCATTTTTAGGAGCACCAAGGATTTTGCAGTCACTTGCCAGTGATAAAATCTTTCCTGTATTATTACCGTTCGCAAAGGTTGAAGGACCGCTTGGCAATCCTAGAAGAGGTGTCCTTTTTTCTCTGGTGATTGCTGTTCTAACAATAGGGATAGGTCAACTTGACCTTATTGCAAGAATTGTTTCAATGTTTTTTTTAATTTCTTACGGATTACTAAATTATGCAACATATTTTGAAGCTGCAACCTTAAGCCCATCTTTCAGACCCCGATTCAAGTGGTATAATAAAAAACTGAGCCTTGTTGGATTTCTTACATGCCTTGGTGTCATGTTGGCAATTGATTTGAGGATCGGCATTACTGCTGTAGCTATCCTTTTTGCCATTTATCAGTATCTGAAACGAACTTCAGGTCTAAATCGCTGGGCAGACAGCCAAAGATCATACCATCTACAAAAGGTAAGGAATAGTGTTGATTGCCTCTTTATCCTGGCTAAAATTTCCTGATTATTTTAAACAGATT
>CAYWGN010000109.1:0-15556 GCA_964457495.1 uncultured Desulfobacula sp. | reverse complement strand
ACATATCTTGCAAATTTTTCTTTATTTATCCAGTATCTTTTGTGATCATTCTCACATGGGCACTTTTTGGGGTAATTATTATTGCATCTATTTTGGCTTCATTTGTCGGCGTAAAAAAAGGAGAATTGGTTGCACTTGTCGCGCCAAGTGGTGCAGGTAAAACAACCTTGCTTATGATGATTGGGTGTGTGCTAGAGCCGACAAGCGGCAAAATTTGGCTTGGAGAAGATGCGGTATATGATAACAAATGGTTGACTAAAGATACCCGTCGTATCCGCAGAGAAAAAATAGGTTTTATTTTTCAGGCTCACTATCTTATACCATTTTTAAATATTATAGACAATATAACCCTGCTCTCTCAGGCAAACAGCATAAGCGAAAAAGCATCAAAAGCTAAGGCTATGGAGCTGCTAGAGTATCTTAATATTGCAGATAAAGCCAACTTTATGTCATCACAACTCTCTGGCGGCCAAAATCAAAGAGTTGCAATTGCCCGTGCATTAGCTACAAATCCTGAAATTATTTTGGCTGATGAACCAACTGCAGCTTTGGATAGAGAAAGGGCCGTAAGCGTTATAAAGATGCTTAAAAAAATTGCCCGTGAACAAAATGTAGCCATTATAGCTGTAACCCATGATGAAAAAATACTTCCATATTGCGACAAAATTATGAAAGTGGAGAATAAAGCTATTGTTTTTCAGGAGGCTGATGAGCATCAAGAGATAATTTAAATGTATGCGTTCACGGAGGTCAATGAGTAATTCATGATCAAATCTATGACAGATCTGGTTCTTGCTCTTTGAAATATGAGTCCAGTAGTTCAACAAGCAGCGGGAAAGAATCCAAAGACCGGATTGAACATGTTTGTTTGAATGACAATATCCGTTCGACAACTTGCTTGACATACATCGGAGTTTCAAGATCGTCGCCCGTATTCTGAACCGCATGGAAGTAATTGAAGGTGACTGGCCCTATGAAATGCTTTGTTTCACCCACAATATCTTTTTTAACAAAACAGCCGGACTGGTACCGGTTTATCGAAAAGTGGTATTGTAGTTAAGCTATTTTCAATAAAAAAAGGAATCAAAATGAAAATGTCAAAACCAGTATTAAAACGTCCTTTGAGCATATGGATTGTGGCTATAGTTAGCTGTGTCTTTGGTTTAGCTTCCATCAAGTCTGGTGGATCAGTTCTTTTTATCGATGGTCAATTTAGAGAAAATGTCGGAATTTTCATACCTTTTGTTGTTTGGTTTAATTTTTTATTTGGATTTGTTTACTTTGCGGCAGGGGTTGAATTGTGGAGACAAAGAAGACAGGCTGTATGGATCTCACTGCTTATTGTTATTGCAACCCTTATTGTTTTTATAATATTGGTAATATACATCGTTAACGGAGGAACTTATGCACATCGTACTATCTACGCCATGATTCTTCGGTTTGTGGTTTGGGCAATAATTACCTTTGTTGGATATATCAGGCTTTTCAAATAGGGTCAGATAAAACATAAAATCATTTCTAATAAATGCATCCGTCGTTTTCCTCACCGCTACACTCTGGAGAAAACAGTTGATTCCGGATATTATCTATGCAATTTGAGTATTTTATTAATTTTCAGTTTTGAAAATGGAATGGTAATATTCACCACGTTGTGATATGAGTTTAGCAGAAGTTCTAATAAATTTTAATTTTTAGGTCCTGAATAAATTAGCATCCATGAATGCAAGAATCAAAAAATAAAAAAGGAGGAGACAACATGTTTTGTTACCAATGTGAACAAACGTTTAAGGGAACGGGATGTACAATCCAGGGGGTTTGCGGCAAACAGCCGGATGTTGCTGCATTACAGGATCTTTTAATATATTCGCTGATGGGATTGTCCCAGGTGGCACTTGATGCCCGCAAATATAATATTATTGATGAAAAAACAGGGATTTTTACGGCTCAGGCAGCATTCTCTACATTAACAAATGTTGAGTTTGACCCGGATAGAATTTTTAAACTGATTAATGAAGCTGTTTCTTTACGTGAAACGTTAAAAAAAAGAATCAAAGACAGTGGTGGAAATACTGATTACCCGGAAGGTGCTGCTACTCTCATCCCAGGAAATAATTTGGATGAAATGATTAAGCAAGGGGAATCCGTTGGCATAAAAACATATCCGGCAGATGATCCCGATATCCTATCACTGAAACATACCGTCCTTTATGGTATTAAAGGGGTGAGTGCCTACGCGGACCATGCCTATATTTTAGGCAAAACAGATGACAGCGTGTTTGCATATGTTCATGAAGGACTCGCCGCTATTCAAAGAAATGATTTAACGCTTGAAGACTGGCTGGGTCTTACACTCAAATGTGGAGAAGCCGCTTTAAAAACAATGGAACTGCTCGATGCCGGGAATACTGAAACCTACGGACATCCAGTGCCGACAAAGGTTCCACTGGGTTACAAAAAAGGCAAAGCCATTTTAGTTTCAGGGCATGATTTAAAAGACCTTGAAGAATTGTTGAAGCAGACTGAAGGAAAGGGCATCAATATTTATACCCATGGAGAAATGCTGTCCACCCATGGATATCCAAAACTCAAAAAATACAGCCATTTTTATGGCCAGTTTGGAACGGCATGGCAGTTACAGATAAAAGATTTTCCAAAATTCCCCGGTGCTATTTTAATGACCACCAATTGCATCCAAAGACCTCAAAAAACTTATCAGGACAATATATTCACATCAGGAATGGTAGGCTGGCCGGGTATCCCACACATTTCTGATCATAATTTCAAGCCGGTTATTGATAGAGCATTAGAGTTACCTGGATTTACCGAAGATAAAATTACGGGAGAGACAACCGTTGGGTTTGCCAGAAACAGTGTTTTAAGTGTTGCCGATAAAGTGATCGAAGCGGTTAAATCAGGGGATATAAGGCATTTCTTTTTGGTGGCGGGGTGTGATGGTGCAAAACCCGGAAGAAATTATTATACGGAATTTGTTGAGAAAGTTCCCAAAGATTGTGTTGTATTGACATGTGCCTGTGGAAAGTATCGCTTTTTTGATAAAGATTTTGGGCAAATCAATGGGATACCAAGATATTTAGATGCAGGGCAATGTAATGATTCCTTCTCATCTATTCAGATTGCAGCAGCGCTTGCAAAAGCATTTAATGTCAGTGTAAATGAATTGCCATTGTCATTGATTATTTCCTGGTATGAACAAAAAGCGGTCTGCGTACTTCTGGCACTGCTTCATCTGGGAATCAAGAATATCCGTTTGGGGCCTTCTTTACCCGCTTTTTTAACCCCTAATGTTTTGAACACGCTTGTGAAATTATTTGATATCAAGCCGATCTCGACACCTGATGAAGATCTTGATGCCATTTTAAAATAGTCTACCTGCCAGAGGGGCAGATCGTCACTTTAGAACAGCCCCTCGGTACCGATAATCCCTCTTATATAAAAAAATTCTTTTATTAAGATTTGTCATGCCGGATGCCAGAACTGATAATTATAATATTCTCTATCTTACAAGCCTATAATATGGGCTCTTACAGTCGAAAAAATCCCGGAAGGATTCTTGACTGAAAGTTCTGCTATTCTTTGAAAGGTGGTTGTATCCAGCACAACCACTTTATTGTCTTTGTAAGAAGAAACATAGATATTTTTTCCTTTGGGAGAGAACCCCATATGGAAAACCCTGTCACCGATCTCAATCGTTTTGACAACCTTAAGGGTTAATGAATCAACTACCTGAATAAAACGGTTATGGGTATCAGAAAAGTTTACCCATATATGACGGCCGTCCGGACCGGACATTGCGAACATGGGAATGCCTGCCAGGGGGATGGACTCGACCAGATTCCAGGTACCGAACTCATAAACCATTAAGCGCTCCTCACCCACCACAGGTGCAAAAAGCAGGCTATTGCCCATTGCCCAGCCTTCCAGATGCGGGACCTTTCTTACGCCCATTTTTGGGGTTTTCTTGAGAGGATCATTAAGGGAAATTTTTTTTACTTGATCCAATTTCCATGTGTCCAGCATTGCAAGATGCGGGGAATGATACAGGCCTGCGATATAATAGCGGCCGTCAGATGTCAGTAATGCATCATAGGGCATTCTGCCGATATCCCAAAATTTCTTTACAACCGGAAAATCTTTTTTGTTGGCATCCACAATCCAGATGCCGTCGGCATCCATCAAGGAAAAAATAAGAAGATTACCCGGAGCATCCACCATGCCGATGGTTCTGGAAGTAATTTTTTTTCCATTTTCTTCTTTTTGAGCAAAAATAGTATTCACAATACTCATTGTTTCAGCATCAACTATTTTTACAACAGGCGGCTTATAATTGGAAACAGCGATGAATCTATTGTCCTGAGTCACAGCCAGACCAATGGCGCTATCCCCCACCCTTACCTGTGCCACGCGTTTTAAGGTGAGAAGGTCAAGCTTATTCAGCCAACCGTCACGGGAAACAAGATATGCATAACGTGCATCGTGGGAAAAAGAGATAGTTGCATGATGCAGCAGGCCAAGATCTGAAATACGCCCTAAAATTTTGTGTTGAAGAGAATCTACAACAACAACACTGGAATTTTCACGTTCAATAATGACCATTAGTGCACCCGTCCCCCATTGTTCGGAAGCAATTGAGGAAGAACTAATAAGAGCGATCAGAATGATCCAGACACAAAGGTATAAATAATGTTTCATAGCAGACTCCAATATAAACCTAATTTTTCAAAATTTCTTTATCGGTTAAATAGCACATGGGATCCGAACCCCACCAATCATCATAATGGGCAAAAGCTCTTGCGCGGGAGTTACCGCCGCAAATATTAATAAATCCACAGCTTCCACATCGTCCATTGAAAGGTGTTTTGCGTTCCCGCAATGAAACAGCAAGGGAATGTTTTGGGCTCGACCAGATTTGACTGAAAGAATTTTGCTTGACATTACCAAAGGTTATATTTCGACAAAAAGGATCGGGATGGACCTCCCCCAGGACGTCAATATTTGCAAGTCTAATACCGGAACTGTTCCCACCTGCCTTTGTCAACAAATTGTATAGCTTTTTGGCATTATCTTTATTTTGTTGTTGCATGGACAAAAAAAGTAATGGACCATCGGCATCATTGTTACCTGTGACGATTTCACGAAAGAATGACTTGTTATTCATATATTCAATGGCCTTTTGAATAACAAAATGCATGCTCTCTCTGGTTTTAATCGGATTTAATGCAATGTGTTTTACAGCTTTATCCGAATAATTCATGTGAGACAAATAAAGTTTTACAAGATTTTCCTGTTCAAACAAATCGAATATTTTCGGCAATGCCCGGGCTGTATGTCTTGTTAATGACAGGCGAAGCCCGACTTTGATTCCTGCATCACGGCATAGCCTGATTGCTTTAAGCGAGGCTTTATAGGCTCCTTGTTTGCCTCGAAATTGATCATGGGTTTCGCCAATCCCATCAATGCTGATACCAACATAGCTGATACCGCTTTTCAAAATTTTTTTGACATGCAGTTCATTGATCAGTGTTCCATTGGTGGAAAGGGCGCATGGTATTCCTTTTTGTATCGCATAGGTTGCCAGTTCATAGAGGTCTTGTCTTAAAATCGGTTCCCCGCCCGATAAAATCAGGACCAGAACTTTTTGACGGACCAAATCATCAATGACTTTTTGGGCATCCCGGGTACTGAGCTCATTGGCTGTCCCTGTTGAGTTTGCATGAGCATAGCAGTGAGGGCAGGCCAGATTGCAGCGATTGGTCAAATTCCATATTACGACTATCCCGGATTTTAAATGTTTTTCAGGTTCTGGGACAGGGTAATAAACTTTTTGAAGTAGTTTGCTGATTCTTAACATGGATTTTCACCTTATTGCTTTATATTTCTAAAAGAATAGACATAAGCACCCAAATCTTTAATTTCATTATCCGTCAGATCAAACACAGGCATTATTTGATCTGTATAACCAAGAATTATGCTGCTGGTATATGGAAACTTGATTTGCCCCATTATGGCACGGATATCTCTCTTGTCTGCAATATCACTATAGGCGGGGGCAAAGGCTTCAATTTCAGGATGGTGGCAACCCATGCAGTATTCACCAAAAAGGGACAACCCCTTTTTTATGCGGCCGACATCACGCCACCAGTTCGTGTCTGCAACAAGTTTATAATTACCATCAGATTCGATTTTTATTTTTTTAATAATCTCAGCAGGGACGGTCTTTAAATAATAAGATAATTGCCGCAACTGCTTTAATGTCAGCCTGCAGTTCCAAGCTGGCATCAGTGTGTCCTCTATGCCATACCTGATCAAGGACCGAACCCCCGCTTCACTTCGGGCTCTGAGTTCTGCCGGGACAAGAGGTGAACCGATGAATCCT
This sequence comes from uncultured Desulfobacula sp., assembly GCA_964457495.1. Classification (GTDB taxonomy): domain Bacteria; phylum Desulfobacterota; class Desulfobacteria; order Desulfobacterales; family Desulfobacteraceae; genus Desulfobacula. The sequence continues at coordinate 9,162 of CAYWGN010000109.1, read as the reverse complement.
GTCCTGTCAAACCCGTGGCAGGCAGCACAATTTTCCAGATAGATCTGCCTTGCTGCAAACCCATTCTTTAAATATTCTCCGGCAAAAAGACCGGTAAAAGCAAACAGAATCAAGACCAGAATGAGGCTCATCACTTTTCTAATAAAACGCTGTTCTTGAAATTTTTCTTTATTTCTTAACATAAAATTATACAAATATAACCTTTTGATACGTCTTAAAAAAAATAGGGGAATGGAGACCTGCAATGCAAGTTCAGACAAATCAAGGTCTCCATTCTTCAAGTTTCAAGGATTATACCTATACAATGGCTATAATGACTTTTCCAGACCGATTGAAACTATTTTGGGGCGGACATGGGAAAAAATGCCTGCAAGATCTTCAATGGGAATCTCCTTTACCTTTTCCATGGTGTCGGATTTGTATATCATCAATTTGTCTCCCTGGTATCCGGCACTCACATAGAGATAATCTCCCCTGGCCGTGTATTCCTGGAAATGGGAATGCCCTCCGACGGATACGGTCTTAACAACTTCCAGGGTTTCCTTGTCAATAAGTTGAATCTTGTCGGCATCCGGGCCGGTGCCCACGATATCAACCGCAATATAAGGGGCATTGGGATGGGCTGCCGGTGATTCCGTAGGGCCAATAACCGGTATCTGTTTTACAACTTCCCAGGTGTCCATATCCCATACAGTTACAACATATTTATCACAACCGCCGATGTTGGTTCCGATTCCAAGGGTTTTCCCCTTGACCTTGATAACCGAACCAGATCCGAGATGGGGGACGCATCCTCCCGGAATCTTCTTTATTACCTTTTTTTCTTTTAAATCAATCACTGGAAAATTATTGTCTTTATACGAAGCTATTATTACGTATCGTCCATCCGGAGACAAGACTGCATCATGCAGATGGCGGCCTACATTCTCGATCTTGGTGACAGGCATATCCGGTTTATCACAATCAATGATCCAGACCTGGCCTGCATTTTCCACGGCAATTACCAGGTAATCCGCAAAGGGGGTTCCTGTGATCATTCCCGAAGCAGAATCCACCATGTTACCATCCGGGTCCACCCCTTTCAGCTCAAAAAACTTGACGGGCTCAAGAGTATTAGAGTCCAGTATAACAGCAGTATGCGGGACATATGATCCTGCCATCAGGTAACGACCGTCTCTGGACAGAGCAAGCGCAGGTCCATTTAATCCGGTGCGAATACTGCGTACGGCGCGCATGGAATAGAGGTCTATTTTATATACATAACCCGTGTCGGTTTTGGCATAGGCCCAGCGGGGATCAGTTGGATGATAGTCCATATTATGGGGCGCATGGGTTGTGGGAATTTCGCCCACCTGACGGTTAGTTCTGCCATCAAAGAATACCACTCTGCTGTTGCCTGTGGAATATCTTCCCCTGGCCATAATTCCCATCAAATCATTCATATCTTTGATGGGATAGGTTGGCTTGGACGGAAGGATGGATTCATCGGCAACGTATACCTCCAGAGTTTTCTTAATGTCTTCCATGCCAAAGGAGACCTTTGTCTTTGATGTGCTTTTAAACAATGCTGAAAGCTTTCGCAGTTCTGCAGTGCTGAGTTTCCCTCCCCAGGGCGGCATCTGGGTCTCTGAAATTCCATTGCTGATCATAGCGCGGACAGCAGCTTCGCTGGTAGGGCTCAGTCTTTCTTTGGTCAAAGCCGGCGCAAAATATCCACCGCGGTCTGCACCATGACAGACAGCACAATTTTCGGCAAATAACTTTTCTGCATCCTGCATATCGTCTGCATTGGCAATGGTTGTTGTCAAACCTGCCATGATCATGATTACCAATGATGCAAGAAAAAGGTATATAAATTTATAGTTTGCTCTCATTTCATTAACCTCCTAATTATAGCGTTATTATTGGGTCCTCGGTGTCCATAGCCTCTAGATCACCTAAATGATATATAAGTTGTTTATCACCTCCCCCTTTCCCATTAAGGCTTTCATCATTGAAGAACTATTTTATATTCATGTGGGATATATGTTTCATCCAGACTAAGCAGAAAAACCAGAAGGATTTTGGCCCTTTCATCAGTAAAGCCAAGATCAGGCATTATTGAATTTGGATCATTGGCACTAGGATCCATCACTGATTCGAACAAATACCTGATACTGAACCGTGCAAGGTTGGTAAGTTCCGGCGCAATACTTCCCCCGATAGGACCAATTTTATGGCAGTCAATACATCCTTTTTCTTTGAATAATTGTTTGCCGGCAAACAGTTTGGGCGCATCCTCTTTCATCAGATCAGGATTATGACACTTGCCGCAGGAGGCCTGAAGAAATTCTTTTGGAAGAATTGGTTTTGGCCAGAGTCGTCTTGATACATTCCCATGAGCTTCATCTTTAGTAAGGGCATATCCCTGCCCCTCATGACAGAGTGTACAACCAAACCCTTCAATGGGATGTATCCATGTAATTGTCGGCTCCGGGTGAGTTTGGTAGGGTAAGGCTGCCTTCTCCAGCCCTTGCACATCTATGCCGAGATGGCAGGTCTTACACCGGTCCACCCGTTTTGCCAGTGGCAGGTAAATCTGCTGGACACCAGGGACGGAATTCCCAGGCTCTGAAGATGGGTCAATGTATTCTTTAAAGACCTTTTTAAAACTTTGTTGATATGGATTCCATTCGGGTCGAGATTCCTTCCAGATCATACCACCAAGCAGAACAAGGATAATAAATCCTGAAATCAGTATTTTCAAAGTTTCTGCCCCGGCTAATCTCTTGTCATTTTTCATGTCCATTCCTGTTAATTTTTAAATTCTGGGCCTTATTTCGGCATTGAAAATCTGGTTTTTCCAGTCTGGATTATTTTTTATATTATTTATCAGTGTACTTCAGGCCATACCTCCCAGGGCCAATAAAAAACCCAGTTGGGCCCGCGACAAAAATAGGTAAAAAAAATAAGACCAATGATGGCCAGCAAAATAACGCTAAATATAATATTCTGTCGTAATCGACTGCGGTGAAACCATACGCCGGTGGCAGAACTGGGGCTATTGTCAAAAAATGGAACCCAAGCCAGCCAGGTCAATAACAAGCCCGGGACAACCACACCACCGACAAATCCACCGTTAATCCTATACTGGCCGACACTGATAGTGGTACTGGCAACAAGTTCCTGTAACCATAGCAGAAACCATGGTGCCTTTGCGGGATTTTCCGCCATTACTGGATTGGCGGGCGCATTGAGTGGAATGCTGACAAACAAAGTCAATAAAATAGCAAAAGCTGTTGTTGCCAGGGAAACCCATATAAGCCTTTTCAAAAACATGGGTGTGTATTTCAGTGTTTCATCTTTTTCCAAACCGGAAAAAGCATGGATGGCATTATTTCCCTGGCCTTGATTCTGATCTTGGTCTGTTTCAATGTTATCTTCACAGGCCATGCCGCCATCTGTTCGATTTCTCCAAAAATGGTATGAAATAAAAAGAACCATCAAAAGGGGCAGCAACAATACATGAAGGGCATAGATCCGAATCAGGAAGTTCTGTCCCAGTTCGTTTCCGCCAAGAACAAAATATTTTAGCCAATCACCGATTATTGGAATTGATTTAATGATATTGGTTCCGATGTTCGCTCCCCAATAGCCAACCTGGTCCCAGGGAAGGACATATCCGGTAAAGGCCATGGCCAGAGTTAACACCAGCAGCATGATACCTGTCATCCAGTTGATCCAGCCATTGGTTTTTTTCCGCCGGCCTTTTTTAAAAGCACCAGTGTAAAATGCCCTGCACAAATGTAAAACAACAAAAACGATCAAGAGATAAGCAGAAATCCTGTGAAGATCGCGAATAAACCAGCCAAACGGGAAGATAAATTGTAAATCCTTTACGCTCCAGTAAGCACGTTCCACCGATGGGACATATCTGAGCATCTGTAATAATCCTGTTGCACAGAGGATTGTAAAAATGACCGCAGCCATTGTACCCAGATATAGAGAATACCTTATGGAAAAACTTTCCCGGCTTACATCATTATCCGTGGGAATAAAGTGCATCCAAAAGACACGATCAATTGCGTCTTTTTTTTGTAATGCTTCAACAGGATCCCAACTGAAAACGATTTTATTGGAAAGTCTGTTCCAAATGCCCATAATAAGACTCCTTATCAAAGTTAAACAGTGAAACGTTGACTCGAATCCACTTCAATACTTTTATCAACAATAAGCTGCCGGTCAACGGCCGAAACAGATACTTCATACGCAGGCAGGGGAGTGGGGGCAGGCCCTGTATACGGTGTTCCATCTCCATAAAATTTAGACCCGTGGCAGGCGCAGTGAAATTCAAATTTCTCCTCAATCTCTTTCCCACGAACTATCACCTTCTTTGCCTTGGAAAGCTTGTTAAAAGTGACGTTGCATCCCAGATGTGTGCAAATGGATGAAAGCGCATGAAATTTATTTCCTTCCTTAATGACAAAGATACGATGTTTTGCCAGAAAGTTGGGCCCATCAGTGAATTGATGGGCAGATCCTACTTTGAAACGTTGGGGAGGTTCATAACGCGCTTTTGGGAAAAACGATTTAACCAGAGCATAAGCTGCCTGACAGGCTATCCCTCCAAAGATCCCAATAAATGCAAATATTTTCAGGAAATTTCTTCGTTTTATGGTTTTCATTACATCTCCATAAAATTATATATCTTATTCTTGCTGTTCATTACCTATTCAACCTTAGATAAATAGGAAATGAAACTAAAAGTATGTGACATATGTCACAAGTAATATTAAAAAATTATAAACGGTCTGATTATCCAAACACTTTTTATTATCAAAATATGTAATTTCTGAACTTTGGCTTTTGATTTAAGAGCGCGATCCATTTTATCCTTTACTTAAAGATATTATTTTCATACACTTTGGTTGAGTCCATAGAAAAGTTGACCGGAACTAAAAAAATAAAAAACTTATGGATCAAGAATAATGAATTCTCAAAATGAAATTTTAAGTTCTCTTTATAAGATTCCTTATTTTAAAAAAGTGGGGGAAGAAGAACTTTTAAAATTAGCCAGTCTGGTTAGAAAACGTTGTTTTAAAAAAAATGAATTAATTTTTTCTGCCGATCAAAAGTGTCAAAGCTTGCATATACTTCACAAAGGTAAGATTAAGATATACATGGTCTCTGAAAATGGTAAAGAGTTAATAATCCATTTTCTTAGACCAATGAATTTTTTTGGAGAAGAAATTCTTTTTGGTGAAAATATATATGAGGCTAATGCCCAGGCTCTTTGTGAAACCATCCTTTTTGACATAAACAAAAAGGATTTAGAGAATTTCATTATCTCCCATCCACGGGTCGGGATAGCCATGTTAGCCAGTTTTGGAGAAAGAGTAAAAAAATTACTGAAGATGGTTGGTGATCTGGCTTTAAAGGATATCCACAGTCGTCTTGTGTGCTGGCTCGTCCAGATGGCAAAGGAGCAAGGGGTAAGAACCAATGAAGGGATTGAAATTAACGGCTTGTCTCAGGAAGAATTAGCTTCCCATCTCGGAACAGTTCGGGAGCCTGTGAGCCGTTGCCTGAATCGACTTCAAGAAGCCGACTTGATCAAACTGGGGAGAAAAAAAATTGTTATCCCTAATCTTGATTATCTTGACAATTTATTAAAACACATCCCATCACATATTCCAACCCGGCACCATAGCTGAATTACGAGAAAGCTATAAAACCATCAATAATGTAAAAATGCGGGTTAGCTCCTAACCACCTTCATCCGGATAACGGCCTCAAAGCCTGCAAAGTTACCTATCATTGCGCCAAGAATCCATGCAATGGAACTCATCAGGAACACTTCGGCACCTAAAGAGACAAAGATTATGTATGCCGTCAGGCTGTAGCTTGCATAGTATATATATTTGGTCGTTTTAATCACCCGGATTTCATCACGGGATAAAATTAACCCAGCCAGGGCAGCACCAAACATCACGAAAAAAATTCCGCACACAATAAAAAAGAGCAAGGGGGGCAAAGTTGAATGAAGTGAATGAAATGGTTCATTATGAATTCCGAAACCGATATTAAATTGAGGGCATACCAGCAAGGTTGCAATACCGGCTGCGGTTTGGATACCACAAAATTTGGCAAAGACCATCCCGATGTATGGATTGAGGCTCTTTTCCACTATCTTATGGATAGCATTATCTGTTGTTGTCTTTGGTGAAACCGGATCAGCTTCAACAAATTTGATAAATTCTTCCATCATTTCTTTGTTAAAATTCTTACCACTCATTTTCCATCTCCTTTACCTGCAAGCAGGCTTCTCAAGACTCTAACTGCCCGACTGGCTATCTGCCGTGCATTTGAGTGGGTAATTTTCATATGTTTGCCAACATCCTCAAAGGACAGTCCTTCATTAAAACGAAGCTCCAGAGTCTGCCGCTGCAAATCACTGAGACTTGAAAGTTCTGACATGGTCGCACCAATAGATAATGGTTCCCTATTATTGCCACCTGCACGGGAGTTAATATATTCCGTATCAACGCTGATATGTTTTTTATAGGTTCCTTTTTTTCGAATATGATCGATCATTGTATTTCTTGCAATTGTAAAGATCCATGGGAGAAATGGGATATCTTCTTTATAGTTGAACCTTCCCGCATGAAGCTTGAAAAATACAGACTGAAAAACATCATCTGCTTCATCCAGATCTTTTAATTTTGTAATGAGATAGCCCATTAATCGTCTCTTATGCCTTTTGTAGAGTATTTGAAAGGCACTTAAATCACCATCCCTATAGGCAACCATCAGCTCTTCATCGGTCATTGATAATTTATTCCTTTCTTATTAACTGGAACGTATTAAGTCTATATTATGTGACAATTTTCTAATAGCCTTTTGAACCTACGAAGTAATTGGATACCGTATACCATATAAAAAAAGACAGGTCTCAGGTTAAATTAATTATTTTTCTTTAGTTTGTCACAAAAATAACACCTCCCACGTTCTACAAAGTAAATAATCATATAATAACCAAAAATTGTTTAAAAAAAGGGAGGTAACTAAGAAATAGAAATAACATGGTTACATAGACAACGCAAATAAATACAAAACAACCAAATTAATCCATTAAAAAGGAAATAGAAATGAACGGAACTAAAATAATTAAAGATAGATTGAGCAAGAGTTTATTGGTTTCAGCACTATTCATGCTCACAATTTTCGCGACCAGTCAATCAGCTTATGCTCATTGTGACACGATTGATGGCCCAGTGGTAAAGGAAGCAAGAGTAGCCCTTGATAATGGGGATATCACTCCTTTGTATAAGTGGCTAAGGCCATCTGACGAAAAAATAATCCAGGATGCTTTTGACAAGACAATTGCCGTTCGTGTCAAAGGTGGAGAGGCTAAAGACCTGGCTGATATGTACTTTTTCGAGACCTTAGTAAGAATCCATAGAGAAGGAGAGGGGGCACCGTATACTGGCCTTAAACCCGGCGTGGCAGTAGACCCGGCTGTGGCTCTTGCTGACAAGGCATTGGAGGGAGATTCAATTGATAAGCTAGTCAATGTTTTGACCAATGCCATGGCAAAAGGTATCCGTGAACGCTTTAAACACGCGAATGAAACCCAAAAACATGCTAACGAAAGCGTGGAGGCCGGCAGGGAATTTGTCGAATCTTATGTCATCTTTACCCACTATGTAGAGGGGCTGCACGGTTTGATCAAGGGCGGAGCCGCTCATCATGGTGAAGAAGGAGAGAATCATTAAGTATTACTTTTTAACAGTTTACCAGCACTGATGTTCTTGAATCGATAGGCAAGAACTATCCCCATAGTTTGCGGGATGGTTCTTGCAACGTGATGTGGTCAGAACCCAAAATTTTACTAATTTTCTTTTTCTACTTATAACCAAATTGATCTAATTCAATGAACTATGCTGCTGTTTTGTGTAACAATTGCCAATGTAAAAAATCAATCAGAATTGGGGTGAAATCATGAAAATTGAAATTCTTGACACAGGCTGTCCAACATGTTCCGGCCTGGAAGATAATGTAAGAGAAGCATTAGAAAAAACAGGTAAAAAGGCTGAAATCATTATAGTAAACAAATTTGATGAGATTATAGAAAAAGGCATTCTGTCAACACCTGCAATCATTATTGATGACGAAATAAAATCCTCAGGACAAATAATAAGTGTCGAGCAAATAAAGGGGCTGCTAAATGAAACGCAATCTTAAAATATTCTATATTGGGTTAGTACTATTTTTGATATCCTTGGCAGGATATTCAAACAATTTAACTGGTAATGTAGTTAGAGCAGCCAAAGTGGATTCTGTTGAGAAGATAGAAGTATATCATTTCCATAGTAATAGGCAATGTAGTGTTTGTAAAACAATCGGGGCCAATTTAGATGAAACAATAAACAGGTATTTCTTGGAACAAGTAGCTGGTGGAAAAATTATTTACGGCCACATTAACGTTCAATTGCCAGAAAATGAAAAAATAATGAATAGATATGGCGCTCAAGGGACATCTCTTTGGGTTGGTGTTTACGATGAAAACGGATTTCATCCAGAAAATGATGGGGGGATTTGGTATAAATTACAAGATAAGGAGGCTTTCATAAGTTATTTGAAAAAGCTTATTGAAAAAAGACTATCAGGAGACCTAAGTTAAAATGGCGCTCATGAGTTTTATGGAATTAATGAGTTCAAGCAACATACCAATCATCGCTGCTTTTTTTATTGGTTTAATGAATGCTATTAGCCCTTGTCCAATGGCTGCTAATATAACTGCCGTAGCATATATTAGTAAAAGAATAGATAATAATAAGCATACTTTAATTGTAGGATTATTATACACATTTGGAAGAATGTTTACGTATGTAATATTGGCATCTCTAATTGTCTGGTTTGGATTAAACACACAAATAACCTCTTTAACTTTCCAAAAATACGGTGATAAAATAATGGGCCCTTTTCTGATTATTTTAGGACTGGTTATGTTAGACGTAATAAAATTTAGTTTTATTAAGAACAGTAAGGCATTCAATACGTTTAAGGAAAAACTTGCAGATAAAGGTTATTGGGGAAGTTTTATGCTTGGTGCAGTTTTGGCAGTAGCTGTTAATTGCCGCAATAAAATAGACAGAAAAGGGACAAAATTTTCAAAATATA